>JAFYCG010000311.1 GCA_017539825.1 Solobacterium sp.
AAATCAAGGCTGTTCACTTTTGTGACATTCTGTAAAGTGGTAATCAATGCCAGGTCTCCTGTCATAATACCGCTTTCGATTGTATCGAGTGTTGCCTTTTCCAGACGATCGGCAAAGTTAACAAGCTCTTCATTCTGATCCAGCTCTCCACGCTTTCTCAATGCACCGCTCCAGGCAAAGATTGTTGCAACGGAATTGGTACTTGTCTCTTCACCTTTGAGATGCTTGTAGTAATGTCTCTGTACGGTTCCGTGTGCAGCTTCATACTCATAATATCCTTCCGGTGAGACAAGAACACTTGTCATCATTGCCAATGAACCGAAAGCACTGCTTAACATATCGGAGAACACATCGCCGTCATAGTTTTTACAAGCCCAGATGACACCGCCTTTGGATTTCATGATACGCGCTACAGCATCATCAATCAATGTATAGAAATAGGTGATTCCTTCCTTTTCAAAAGCATCTTTATACTCTTTCTCATAGATCTCTTCAAAAATATCCCTGAATCTTCCGTCATATGTTTTGGAGATGGTATCTTTTGCGCCAAACCAGAGATCCTTTTTCTCATTCAATGCATAAGAGAAACAGCTTCTCGCAAAACTTTGAATGGAGGAATCCAGATTGTATATGCCCTGTACAATTCCCGGCTCTGTAAAGGAGAAGATTGTCTCTTCCTTAACAGATCCGTCTTCCATTTCAATCACCAGTTTTGCCTTTGCGTTTGCCGGAACGGAAAACTCCGTATTTCTGTATACATCACCATAAGCATGTCTGGCAATGGTAATCGGTTCCTTCCAGTTTTTCACAACCGGCTCAATGCCTTTAACAAGAATCGGTGTACGGAATACCGTTCCATCCAGAAGTGCTCTCAGCGTTCCGTTAGGACTCTTGTACATCTTCTTTAAATGGTATTCTTCCATTCTTTTGGCATTAGGTGTAATCGTTGCACATTTTACGCCGACGCCGTATTTCTTGATTGCATCAGCTGCATCAACTGTTACCTGATCATCTGTTTCATCACGATATTCCAACCCCAGGTCATAGTATTCTGTCTTCAGTTCGATAAACGGTTCCAGCAATTCTTCTTTGATCATCTTCCAGAGAATTCTGGTCATTTCATCCCCGTCCATCTCTACCAGTGGTGTTGTCATTCTGATTTTTTCCATAGGATTTCCCCTTTCCTTATTGCATAGTACTTTACCACAAATCACAGATAAAAAACAATCATCATAAGATTTCTGATGCCAGCACTTCAGCAAACTTTCTTCCTGTTTCTTCCAGAATCTCTTTACCACGCAATACATTGAACCAGTTTTTAGGGATATTTTCTTTCCCGTAGAGAATGCCTGCAGCCGTTCCTGTTACAGCAGCAGAAGTATCCGTGTCATATCCCATGTCAACCGCAATCCGAATTGTCGAGGCAAAGTCATGACCATGACACATACTGTAGAAAGCAGTCTTCAAAGTATCCACCACATACCCTGTTTCCCCGATATCCTCTTCTTTCAGTGCACGGATCTGTTTCTTTGTGACAAAGGACAGTTCCTCTTCTGAAAACCATTGGGAATAATCAATGCCTTCCACATAGGATATCGCATCATTGACATTCTTTGTCTGTAAAAGACAACGCAAAAACTCTGTCCAGATACAGCAGCTCATCTGACTGATCGCATGTCCATGTGTTATGGAGGAAGCTTCGGATATGATCTTTACGGTTTCCTCATGATTCAATTCATGAAAGATGCAGTAAAGAGAAAACGGAAGAATACGCATTAATGCACCGTTGCCGTTATCCCGAAAACCTTTCCCGCCGCAATCAATAACAGGTGTTTTCATATGATAACGACGCATTGCCTGATCGATTGTTCCGCCAAGGCCGAAAGGATAATTCAGACAGCAATACTGTCCTGCTTCCCACCATTTTATAAAATGCTTCATCTGGCTGTCATAATCAATCTTTCCGTTACATGCAATAAAAGATGCCATGGAAGCAACAGTCATGGATGTATCATCACTCCATGATCCTGCAGGAATCAGATCGCTCCACCTGCTGTCCGGATGACGTTTTGTATCCACGCCTTCCATTTCAGACAATCCGTATTCCCGGATTTCTTTTCTTGACATGAATTCAACAGGCACGCCATACGCATCCCCTGTTGCCTGTCCATACAGTGCATCCAGTACTGTTTTTTCTATCTGTTTCATACTATTCTCTCTTTTGTCAGTATCATCTCTGCCGTCTTCCAAGCGGTGTAGAATGGTTTTCCATCAGAGATGAAATTCACTTCCGTAAAATCCTGCTTCTCATGATGCATCAGCCTGTCACAAAGTTCCATCATATCCTTTATTAATTGCAAAGTTAACGGATTCGGTCTTTGTACCTGTGACATATTTTCCTGTCCATAGTGACCGCCATGGAACTTCCATGTATCATCGACACCGTTTTTCTCCAATTCCTCCACAGCTGTTTCCAATCCCGCTTTATATTCCGGAATGGTTAATGCATAGGGAATCTGCATCCAGACACCGCATCCTGATCCTATTGCATCACCTGTATATACCGCTTTATTGTGAGGATCCAGAATGATGATACTGCCGGGTGTATGCCCTGGTAACGGTATCACCTTCAGATCGTCATATTGTTGTTTAACTGGTTTAATTTCTTCAGGCTGTTTGAAACATAATCCTTCACTTTCGAAATTTCCTTCATGCATATTCATATGGATTCTGTATACATCAAGATCCTTCGGATCCATATACACATCATCAAATTCACCGGACATGCCGATATGGTCAATATGCCCATGCGTCAGTAAAACAATGACCGGAAGGTTCGTAAACTTTTCTATTTCCTCTTTTAAAGAGTCGTGATCCATTCCCGTATCAATCAGATACGCTTTATTATTTCTTTCAATCAGATACAAAGCTTCTTCTGCAGTATCACGGATTAGATAGGTATCCTCATACAACTTCTGTGTTTTATATCCCATAATCATTCTCCTTTTCTACAATTTTAACACCGTCATCGGGAAGAAAAAACGAAGAATTCCGACAGTGATTTATTGAAACATAGTTCTGTTCATTTCTTGACTTTATTTCTTTCACATGTATAATTTGATTGCTTGCTCGGAGGGCGAGTCATTCACGGAAATGACAAGCTGGATAAGGCACAGACTGAAATGTCTGCACCTGTCCGGCTTTTTTTTAAGGAGGTTGTATGGAAACAAAAGGCAATTTTACAGAGGGAAAGATCTTTCTTCCTTTAATGAAATTTGCATTACCTGTTTTAGCAGCAATGTTTTTGCAGTCACTGTATGGAGCTGTTGACCTGTTGATTGTCGGTCAGTTTGCCAGCAGTGCGGATGTATCCGCTGTTTCCACCGGCACGCAGATCATGCAGACAATTACACAGGTTATTGCCGGATTATCCATGGGTGTAACAATTCTGCTTGGACAGCAGATCGGTGAAGGCAGACAGGAAGAAGCAGGAAAAACGGTTGGTGCCGGTATCCTTTTCTTTGGATGCATAGCGATTATCACTTCGATCACTATGATGGCTGCACACCGCTTTGCGGCAACAATCATGAATGCTCCTGTGGAAGCATTTGACAAAACATGCAGCTACATCTTTATCTGTTCGGCAGGCCTGATATTCATTACCGCCTATAATCTGCTTGGT
>JAFYCG010000312.1 GCA_017539825.1 Solobacterium sp.
AATGCTGACCAGCAATCTGCAGAATCGGGGAATATATGATGTCGTAGTGGACGGATTAAAAGATCTTGGTATTGAATACAATGACCTGGCAAAAATTGAATCTGATCCGGGACTCGGCAACGGTGGTTTGGGAAGACTGGCAGCTTGTTTTATGGATTCGGCTGCATCTTTAAACTATCCTGTCAACGGCAACTGTATCCGTTATCGTTACGGTCTGTTCCGCCAGTTCATCAACAAACAGGGAGAACAGGTGGAGGTTCCTGACCAGTGGCTGCGTTATGGCTGTCCATGGGAAATTCGTAAGTTCAAACATGCCGTAGATGTCAAATTCTATGGTTATATGGAAGTATCCTATGACGAAAAGGGAGATATGCATTTTAAGCATAAAAATGCGACGCATCTTTTAGCAGTACCATATGATATTGCGATGGTTGGTGCAGATACAAAGATGACCAATACACTTCGTCTGTGGTCTGCTGAACCGGCAGATGTTGCGCCAAGAGGAATCGACTATCGTAAATATATTTCCGAAGTTGATGATATCTGTCTGAACGTCTATCCGGATGATTCTACCGATGAAGGAAAATTCCTTCGTTTAAAGCAGCAGTATTTCTTTGTCTGCGCAGGATTAAACAGCATTCTTCAGGGACACAGGGATAAATACGGAACATTAGATAACCTCGGTGAGAAAGTCAGCATTCAGCTGAATGATACACATCCTGTTCTGGCAACTGCAGAACTGATGCGTGTTTTAATGGACGATTACGGATATCAATGGGATGCTGCAAAAAAGATTGTCACGGAAGTCATGTCTTATACAAACCATACAGTCATGTCAGAAGCGCTGGAGAAGTGGCCGGTTCGTTTCGTGCAGATTCTTCTGCCGCGCGTATACATGATTATAGAAGAAATAG
The DNA here is from genome assembly GCA_017539825.1 of Solobacterium sp. Taxonomy (GTDB): domain Bacteria; phylum Bacillota_I; class Bacilli_A; order Erysipelotrichales; family Erysipelotrichaceae; genus Bulleidia. The sequence continues at coordinate 915 of JAFYCG010000312.1, forward strand.
ACAGACGTTTCTGCCAGTATGTCAGAGACAAATTCCCGGGAGATAACTCTCTTCTTGATTCCGTCAGAATTATCAAAGACGGTCAGATTCATATGGCAAGCATGGCGATTGTTATGAGCCACAGTATTAACGGTGTAGCCAAAATCCACAGTGATATTCTGAAAAATGATTTGTTTAAGGATTATTACCGCATTTATCCGGAACGCTTTTCCAATAAGACAAACGGTATAACACCGAGAAGATGGATGCAGTATTCCAATCCTCAGCTTTGCAGCATGCTGGAGAAAAAGATTGGCAGATCCAATGTCATTGATTATCATCACGGAATTGATAAACTGCTGAAGTATGTGGATAATGAAAAACTGCAGGAGGAATTCCTGAAGGTTAAACAGGAAAGAAAAGAGATACTTGCGCATTATATCGGCAAGACGACAGGCATAGGTGTCAGCCCTGACAGTATCTTTGACGTACAGGCAAAGAGACTGCATGCTTACAAGCGCCAGCTGCTGAATATCATGCATGTCATCTATCTGTATCAGCGTATAAAAAATGATCCGAATTTCACAATGACACCGCATACGTATATCTTTGCGGCAAAGGCAGCCAGCAGTTATGTATTTGCCAAGAAAGTAATCAAGCTGATTAACAATGTTGCCAGAGTCATTAATAATGATCCTGATGTCAAAGACATGATCAAAGTTGTTTTCCTGCCTAACTATAATGTCTCCATGTCAGAGGTCCTGGTTCCCGGAACTGATGTCAGTGAACAGATTTCTACGGCCGGAAAAGAAGCTTCCGGTACTGGCAACATGAAATTCATGATGAACTGTGCAATTACACTCGGAACCCTGGATGGTGCAAATGTTGAGATCGATGAACTTGTCGGCAGAGAAAATGATATTATATTCGGCCTCACGGTAGATCAGATCAATGATCTGAGATGGCATTATAATGCATATGAGTACTATCAGAATGATGAACGTATTCGCAATGTCATGAATACATTTATTACACCTACATGGTCAACCGATGCCAATGACTACCGCATTATCTTTGATGAAATTCTGACTAAGAATGATGAATTCTTTGTTCTGGCAGATTTTGATGCATATGTCAAAGCGCAGGAAGAAGTTGAAAGAAGATATAACGACCGTCAGGGTTGGGCAAAGAGCTGCCTGATCAATATTGCGAAGAGCGGATTTTTCTCCAGTGATCGTACAATCGAAGAATATGCTGAAGAGATCTGGGATATCAAGCCTTTGAAAATTAAATAGAGCACCCACCCCAAGGGTGCTTTTTGTGCAAGAGGGGAGATTTTTATGTCAAATATGCATGCGTATCTTGACGATTTTGGGAAAATCGTCTTAACAATGAAACGAAGCTTCTACAACGGACGTTCCGATTCTTTTTACGTAGTTGCCGATAAGGGGTATATGAGTGAATTGATTATTTCCAATGTAGAAGAGCATGCGGATATCGTCAAATATATCATGATTGCACCGAGCGGTCTGGCTGCAGGCGTGAATTATTATGTCCGTGAACAGCATGGATTGTCAGTTCCTTTGGAAAAGAGGCTGATTGTCAGAACAAAACAATTTAATGAGAGATATGAATATGATGGTGATGACCTGGGTGCTGTTTATCACAAAATGCATACGGATTTTGCACTTTGGGCACCGACAGCTTCCTCTGTTATCCTGCGCGTGAAATATAACGGCAGGGTTCGTGCGTATCCGATGGATCGTACGGAAAAAGGAGTCTGGCGTGTCAGCATCATCGGCAATTTCAAAAATGCCACATATGTATATCTTGTTGAAAGAAACGGCGAAATCAAAGAAACGATTGATCCATATGCGTACAGTTCTATTGGCAACGGACAGGAATCTGCCGTGATCGATCTTGAAGAAGTCATGGATATTCCCTCCGTTTCATTAAAAGATTCTGTTTCTTCCACAGATGCGATTATATACGAAGCCAGCGTCAGAGATATGACAGCACATCCTTTTACCGGAACGGTACAAAACAGCACTTTTCTTGCTTTGTGCGAGGAAGGAACGAAATTACGTGATATGCCTACGGGACTGGATTATCTGGCTTCACTCGGTGTTACGCATGTACAATTTCTGCCGGTAATGGATTTTGCTACAGTTGATGAATATCATCCGAAAAAGAATTATAACTGGGGATATGATCCGGCACAGTATCTGGTGCCGGAAGGAAGTTATTCCTCTGATCCGGATGATCCGTATGCCAGAATGAAAGAACTCAGAAAAATGGTCAGTGCAATGCACGAGCATGGCATGAGAGTCAATCTCGATGTCGTATTCAACCATCTGTACAGCTCAGATAATTCTCCGTTTGAGAAAACGGTTCCTTTCTATTATTTCCGCTGCAATGATCATGCATATCTTTCCAACGGTTCTTATTGCGGCAATGATTTTTCCTCTGAGCAGCCAATGGCAAGGAGATATATTGTCCATGTGATTGAAGAGCTGATACGCATATATGATATTGACGGATTCCGTTTTGATTTGATGGGCATACTGGATTATGAAACAATGAATGCAATCCGCGATGCTGCAATACAGATGAAACCGGATATCATGATTTACGGCGAGGGATGGAATATGCCAACAATGCTGCCGGACAGTGACAAGGCTGACATTGACAATCAGGCAAAAATGCCTCATATCGGACACTTCAACGATTATTTCAGAGATGTCGTTAAAGGAAGAACAAGCGATGACCAGCGATATGACAAAGGTTTTTTAACCGGTGATCTCGGGCTTTCTTTCAGTATGCTTTCGGCATTGAGTGCCAATGTTCTGGGAACACCGTATTTTAAACGATTTCAGACACCGGATCAGTCCATTAATGCATTGGAAACACATGATAATAACACCGTATGGGATAAGATGCATTTCTGTTGCGGAAATGAGGATCGCGGTATCCGGTGGAAAAGACACAAGATGATGATTGCCACTATCTTTGTGGCACAAGGTATTCCGTTTCTGCATGCAGGAATAGAATACTGCGGCACAAAAAACGATAACGGCAACTCATATAATGCCGGGGATAATATCAACCAGATGGACTGGGTCAGAGCGGAATACAATCGCGATATGATTGCCTATACGAAAAAATGCATCAACCTGCGAAAGAAGTATAAGGCTTTCCGTTTCCGCACACCGGAGGAGATCATGTCAAATGTAAAACTTTCGGTTTCTGATGGCGGTGTAATTTTCTATGACATACATTATGATGATCCGATTACGGATACAACGATGATCAGAGTATTAATCAATCCATCCTTTGATGACAAATACTATACTTTTGAACCGGAATGGCGCGTGATTTTTGACTGTGACGGAAATGAATATCCTGAGCCTAACGGAAATGTTTGTCTGCAACAGTTATCGGTACTTGTATTAAGGAAATAAAATGGGGTTTTTAGATAATATATTCAGCAGCGAAAGAAGACACTATTATAAAGCTGAAAAAGAAGTGCAGAAAGTGCTTGAGAAAGAAAGCCTGTATGCTTCCATGTCTGATGCTTCTTTACAGGCGATGACGGGATTGTTTCTGCAGGATCTTGAAAGGGGAAAAACGTTAAATGATATTCTCCCCGATGCCTTTGCGGTTGCCAGAGAAGCAGCGAAGAGAGTATTGGGAGAGTTTCCTTTTCCTGTGCAGATTTTAGGCGGTGTTCTTCTTCATGACGGTGATATTGCAGAAATGAAAACCGGAGAAGGAAAAACACTGACTGCGGTGATGCCGGTATATTTAAATGCACTTTCCAAAAAGGGTGTTCACGTTGTGACGGTTAATGAATATCTTGCGGAAAGAGATGCTTCCTGGATGGGAGATATCTATCGGTTTCTGGGATTGACGGTCGGATGCAATCCTCACGCCCTTACACAGGCACAGAAAAGAGAACAGTTTGCCTGTGATATAACTTATACGACAAACAGTGAGCTTGGTTTTGATTATCTGCGGGACAACATGGTCCTGGATAAAAGAGACAGGGTATTGCGCGGGTTACATTATGCAATCCTGGATGAGGTCGATTCCATCCTGATTGATGAAGCCAGAACACCTTTGATCATCAGCGGCCAGGGACCTTCACTGGATCAGCAGTATCTGCATGCAGACCGTTTTGCCAAACAATGTCTGCCCGGTACGGATGTCATCATATCAAGGGAAGACAACAGTGTTTCCCTCAGTGAAACAGGTATTGCCAAAGCAGAGAGATTATTTCATATTCCCAATATTTATCAGCCTTCTTATGCCGGCTTAATCCATGACATCCAGAATGCATTGAGAGCTAACTTCCTGATGCACCGTGATGTGGAGTATATTGTTACAGACGATGAGGTTATACTTGTTGATCAGTTCACCGGACGTAAAATGGCAGGCAGAGAATTCAGTGACGGCCTGCACCAGGCTATTCAGGCAAAAGAGAATGTGGGAATCAAGCAGGAAACAATTACATTGGCAACTATCACATATCAGAACTTTTTCCGTCTGTATGGTAAATTGTCCGGTATGACCGGAACAGCCAAAACAGAAGAGGATGAATTTCTAAATACCTATAATATGCGGGTATTTGAGATCCCGACAAACAAACCTATACAGAGAATCGATGAAAAAGATGCCGTCTTTACAACAAGAAAAGAAAAGTATGAGGCAATTGTAAAAGAAACAAAAAGACTCTATGCCAAGGGACAGCCTGTGCTGATCGGTACGTTATCCATCGGCATTAATGAGCAGCTGTCGGAACTGTTAAAAAAAGAGAAGATTCCGCATCAGGTTCTGAATGCCAGAAATGATGCCGATGAGGCAAAGATTATCTCTCTTGCCGGCAAGAAATATGCGGTTACCGTAGCCACAAACATGGCCGGAAGAGGTACGGATATAAAACTCGGAGAAGGTGTTACAGAACTAGGTGGATTAGCCGTATTAGGCTCAGAAAGGCATGAATCACGCCGAATTGACAATCAGCTGAGAGGAAGATCAGGCCGACAGGGAGATCCCGGATTTTCACGCTTTTACTGTTCTATGGACGATGATCTTTTTGAAGAGTATGCGACGGAAGAAGCACAGGTACAGATCGACCGGTTTGAAAGAGGAAAAGAGTCTGAGGATAAAATCCGTTCCATGACAGACCGTATCCAGAAAAGAGCGGAAGGACTGCATTTCGATGCACGTAAAAACACATTGGAATTTGATAATGTCCTGATGGAACAGAGACATGTAATCTATTCACAACGCGATGAAGTACTGGATATGGAAGATACTTCCGGTTTGATCCGTCATCTTCTTGAGGATGATATCGCCTATCATTTCCGTCAGTATGAAGAAAGCAAAGATGCAGATTCCCTGAAAAAATATCTGATGGGATTGCATGTTGATCCGGAAAAGTTTGCATCCCTTTCAAAAAGAGAAGCGGGAAGCAGAATTGCCGATGAAGTTTTAAAAATCTATCAGGAGAGAATACAGTTTCTGGATCCGATGTATATGCAGAGAATGCAGAAAAGAGTTTTCCTGAGAACACTGGACAGGGCCTGGCGTACGCATGTGGATGTCATGGAGCATATGAAAAGATCAATCCATCTGCGCAGCTATGCCGGTAAGAAACCGATTGATGCATATAAAGAAGAAGCATTTGAAAGATTTGACAATATGCTGGCAAATATCCGGGAACAGACCATTGAATCATTGCTGGCTTTTGTCAGAAGAGCGGAAGAAGAATATAATCAAGTAACTGAATAAAAACCAGAAAAGGAGAAAACCATGGCTGAAGATGTAAGAAATGTAAAAAGCGTTAAAGGTATCAAAGAATTTGAAAAACAGTATGAACTGCCGGATTGTGTGCTTCTTGACAGCGAATATTGCAGTATGGGCAGAATGATCGGTGTGAAAGCTTGCAGTATCAGTGGTTACAAATACTACGATGCAGTCATTCTTCTCGAACTTGTTCCGGAAGAAAATGTCACCATTGAGGAAGTCCGTGCATTTGAAAAGAAATTAAGAAGATCGGATATTACAAAGGAAGAGATCATCAATGATCCGTCTTATGAGAAGATCACACATGCTTTTGATGCTGCGATTGACCGTGCACTGGCTAACGGAAAATGCCTGATTCATGACCGTGCAACAAGGGAGATGATTGAGGCAAAAGGATATTCTTGTGTAACAGCTATCACTTACAATGACAATATACCTTCAAAGATTGTACGTGCAAAAATATCTCCTTTGTATGAAAACTGTGAAACAGATGAACAGGTGATAGCCGGAATTCAGGAAGAGGATAATATCAGGATCAATTATCACAAAGCACACAGCGATACCGTCTGGGGAGACAAGTATATCTATGACCTCTGCATCAATTCCGAAGCTTTGGGACTGGATTATTCCGCTGTTCTTCTCAGCCAGCTGATGAAGAAGGCATAAGACTCTCTATGAGTCTTTTTTCTTTTTTGCATGCATGGTAAAATATGGGAAAGAAACAGAAAAAGAAAGGATCATTTATGGAACTGAGAAAAGACTTTTTGTGGGGCGGCGCTACTGCTGCCAACCAGTACGAAGGCGGCTACTTAGAAGGTGGCAAAGGCTTAAGCATTGCGGATATCGAGCGTGGTGCAAGGCATGGCATGAAGAGACAGATCGACCCGGAAATTCTGCCCGGTGTTTTCTATCCAAGCCATGAAGCAACAGATTTTTATCATCACTACAAGGAAGACATTGCTCTGTTTGCAGAGATGGGGTTCAAATGCTTCCGCATGTCCGTCGGATGGACAAGAATTTTCCCGAGAGGCGATGAGGAAGAGCCAAATGAAGAAGGTTTGAAATTCTATGATGCGGTATTTGATGAGCTTTTAAAATACAACATTGAACCTGTTGTTACAATTTCACATTATGAAACACCGTTGACACTTGTCCGGGAATACGGTTCATGGCGTAACAGAAAACTGGTTGATTTCTTTGAAAGATACGCAACAACTCTGTTTGAAAGATACAAGGGAAAAGTCAAATACTGGATGACCTTCAATGAAATCAATGCGACAATGATCCTGGGCAGAAACCCGTATCATCAGGCAGGTATTGTTTTTGAAGAAGGAGAAGATCAGGGAAAGACTATTGTTCAGGCATCCCATCATATGTTTGTGGCTTCTGCAAAAGCTGTTATTGCCGGTCACAGAATTGATCCGGAAAACAAGATCGGCTGCATGCTGCTGGTACCGATGGCATATGCGGCAACCTGTGCACCGGAGGATCAGGTTGCAACCAGAAACAAGCTCATGGCACTGTTCTATTACGGTGATGCCCATGTCAGAGGGTATTACTCCAATACATGTACAGCACAATGGAAACGTCTGGGAGCTGAACCGGAAATCCTGGATGGCGATCTCGAGATCATGAAAGAAGGAAAAGTGGACTACATCGGTTTCAGTTACTACTTCTCTTCCATCGAAAGTGCAAAACCGCTTGAACAGGTTGAAGGCAATGTCATTATGGGCGGAAAGAACCCGTATCTGAAGATGACTGACTGGGGATGGCAGATTGATCCTGTCGGCTTAAGAGTCACACTGAACATGTTATATGACAGATATCAGGTTCCTCTGTTTATCGTAGAAAACGGCATGGGTGCAAGAGATACTGTTGAGGAAGACGGATCGATTCATGATCCGTACCGTATTGATTATCTCCGTCAGCACATTGCAGAGATGAAGAAAGCAGTTGAAGAAGATGATGTAGATCTGATCGGATATACGCCATGGGGATGCATCGATGTTGTTTCAGCCGGGACAGGCGAAATGAGAAAACGCTATGGCTTTATCTATGTTGACAGACATGATGATGATACAGGTGATTTCCATCGTGCAAGAAAAGACTCCTTCTTCTGGTACAAGAAGGTAATTGCTTCCAACGGAAAAGATCTGGATTGATTGAAAAGGCGGAAACGCCTTTTCTTTTGCCAAACAGATATTGCGATACAATTCGCTTTTTGATACAATACAAAATGTTATTGAGGGAGTAACAGGCGTATATTACGTAGCAAAACCGTCATCACAGCAACATTTTATTGCTCGGCAAGCTTTCAATTGTGAGACTCATGCGATGCTTTTGTCGGAAGAAAACAGAAGCAGATGCCATTAAAGGAGGAATGAGATTTATGTTTATGGCGGTTTTATTATTTGGAGTCGGTCTTGTCTGTCTGATTAAAGGCGGGGACTGGTTCGTGGACGGGTCCGTAGGAATAGCCCATCGCTTCCATCTGCCGGAAATTCTGATCGGGGCAACAGTCGTATCGATCGGTACAACATTACCGGAAGTTATGGTTTCTACAACCAGTGCTTTGCAGGGACATGGAGAAATCGCATATGGTAATGCTATC
>JAFYCG010000313.1 GCA_017539825.1 Solobacterium sp.
ACTGTTTCTCCGACATATTCCAATGAAATCTTAACACAGGCATATGGTGAGAGAATGGATGCAGTATTACGTTACAGAAGAGAAGATCTCTGGGGTATCGTAAACGGTATCGATACAAATGAATGGAATCCGAAGACAGATAAACTCTTAGCTAAGAACTATGATGCAAAGAGCTGGGTAACCGGAAAGAAAGCAAACAAGAAAGCATTACAGGAAGAACTCGGACTTGAACAGAGAGAAGATGTTCTGATGATCGGTCTTGTTTCCAGATTGACAAACCAGAAGGGTATCTACATGATCACTGATCGTCTGACAGAGATCATGGGCATGGATGTTCAGTTTGTTGTACTCGGAACAGGTGAGACAAATGCTGAGAATGCATTCAAGTGGATGGAAAGCGAATACAAAGGAAAAGGTGTATACTACTGCGGATACAACGAAGAGCTCGCTCATCGTATCTATGCAGGATGTGACCTGTTCCTGATGCCTTCTCTCTATGAACCATGCGGAATCGGTCAGCTGATCGCTATGCATTACGGTGCATTACCGCTCGTTCGTGAAACCGGTGGTCTGAAAGATACAGTTCATCCATACAACCAGTACACAGGCGAAGGAAACGGTTTCAGCTTCTGGGCTGCTAATGCTGATGACATGGTCTACACACTCCGTTGGGCTGTTGATCAGTATTACAACAACAGACCGGGCTGGAAAGGCTTAGTCAAGAGTGCCATGACAACAGATGTCAGCTGGGAACAGAGTGCTGATATCTATGAAGAATTGTATTACACAATCTGCAACTGGCCGGATAACTAATCTATAGAATTCAAGAGATGCTGATGAAAATCAGCATCTTTTCTTTTATACAAAGTGAATCGGCAAATTGTTATAAATACCGGTAAAATGGGTTTTTGAATGTTGAAAAAACCTGTTTTTTTGCGGTATTCATACATCTGGAAAATAATGAAAAATGAGGTGTCTTGATGAAATGGATATTTATCAGTTAAAAATGTCATTTTGGGTAATGATTATTATAAATACTGTTTTATGCCTTTGTTTTTTTGGGGTTTTGATTCATCTTTCGATGAAATGTTCTATAATATAATAGCGTAAATGCGGAATGTTTTTTTGGCATGTTTCAATGGAAACATCTACATGATTATCATGTAGAGAAAACTGTCGGAGAACTGAGTTTAAGGAAAGGAGGGCAATATGGATAAGCTTGTAAAGATGTTCGGTAAATATATCAATACTCCTAAACACAGAAATTTTGTATTGTTTATGAGCGCGCTTGTTGTATTTGTGACAACCTATTCATTGATCCTCCCTGCAGTATCCATCAGTAAAGAAGCTGCCGAAGAGGAACCGGGTATGATTCTGGGTGAGACATCTGAAACATTGGAAGGAATGACAGATGAAGTTGTGACTGATACAGAATCCTCAGAAGAACCTGTTATCGTAGAACCTGAAATAATTGTTGAAGAAACTATTACAGAAGTTGCAGAAGCAAAACCTGAAACAGAGGAAACAGTTGCAGAGGTTCAGCCTGCAGAAGAAAAAGAAAATACGATAGATCTGTTGCAATTTAAAAAGGAAAAAGATTATGTATTTACAATGGAATCTTCCTTTTCCAAAGATGCTGCATTGGAACTCAAAGAAAAAGAAGATGAAGAGTATGCTGCTATTTTGGAAAAAGTTGAAGAAGAATACAAAGACACAGAAAAGCAGATTTATTCTGCAAGATTCTTTGAACTTGAAATAAAGAATAATGCAACCAAACAAAAACAAAAAGTAAAAAACACTTTCACTTTTCATGAACTTTTAGAACTGAAAAGGAATCAGGAACTTGTTCTTGCTTATTTTGATGAAAATGATAAATATCATGAATGGGATGAGAAGAAAGTTGAATTTAAAACAGAAGAAGAAAAAATCAAGGAAATCTGTTTTAAAGCAGATGAAATATCTGATAATTTCATCATCCTTGTTCTTGAGGAACCTGAAGAAATCAAAACTGAATTAACAGATGCCTTATATCCTGCACAGTCTTTTGAAAAATCTTCAAATGGATTAACAGTCAAGGCAATTGCCGAAGAAGGTACTTTCCCTGTCGGAACAATCATGAAGGTTACACCGGTTAATGAAAACACAATCATTGATACAATCAAAGATACTGTTGATACAGATATCAGTTCTGTCCAGGCAGTTGATATTACCTTCTATGACAAAGATGGCAATGTCATTGAACCATTGAAACCGATACAGGTATCTATGATCTCTGAGATGATCAGTGAAACAGATACACAATCCATTATTCATATTGATGATAAAGGAAACGGTACAGTCATCGAACAGAGTGAAGCAGTTGAATCAGCTGCAGATGAAGTTGTTTTTGATGCGGATTCTTTCTCCATCTATGTTGTAGTAGGAACAATTGAAAAGACCATTCTGGCAAGTGACGGTCATAACTACAAGATTACCGTAAGTTATGGATCTGATACAGGAATTCCTGCTGATGCTGAATTAGAGGTTGATGAGATTGCAGAAGACTCCTCTATCTACAATGCATATGTTTCAAAGACTGAAAATGCATTAGGCATGGAAGAAGGAAGTACCGGATATATCAGACTGTTTGATATCAGCATTGTTAAGGATGAAAAGAAGATTCAGCCTGCAGAAGGAACAAAGGTTGATGTAAAGATTGAACTGGCTGACAGCAGTAGTGATCGTTTAAATGTCATTCACTTCTCGGATGGATCAGAAGAAGGCGAAGAAGTTCAGAGCAATACGGAAATCGCAGAGAACGGATCAGTCGTGGAATTTGAGGCTGATGGATTCAGCGTGTACTCGATTGTTGAAGCACCGGAACCGGGAAATACGTCCTTATCTGTTAATTCGATCGATGAAATAGAGGTGGATCAGGATCACTATTTGTCAATTGCAAGAAGCGGTACCAATTATATGACAAGTACAACGACATTAAATGGCGGAACATATGAGCTTAAAGGAGATACAAATATAAGCTCTGCAGAATTGTGGCGTTTTGAGATTCCTGAAGAAGGAAAGGTAAATATCTATTTTCTTGATTCAGGAGGAGTAAAACAATATCTGAATGTAGATTCATCCAGGAATATCAGCTTTTCTGCAACTCCACAGCCGTTGTCTATTGCAGCGACGACAAATGCTGCAGGCACATTTTACATTTATACTGTAATTGACAATAAGAATTACGCTCTCAGTGTCAGAGGTAACAAGAATTTCTTCTTTGAGCAAAGAAATAACGGAGCAAATGCCAATGAACGTGTAGTTCTGACAAAGTATGTGAAAGACCTGTATAAACTGGATGGTAAGTCTTTCGGCATTGCCTATAATGATAATTCAACTTCAGCTGCTGCATTAACTGCGGAGGGAGGCAACGGTAATACTCTGCGAGGTCTTGATCTGCTCATCCGCAATGACGTTCTTGATAATGATGGCAACCTTTTAGTTGCTGAAAACAGCGATATCCAGGAGTGGACGTTTGAAGCCATAGAACTTGATCAGTATTATATTAAGACAACAGTAGATGGAGCAGATAAATATCTGCAAATTCAAAATGGTAATGTGAAGCTGGTTGATAGTAAGGACAATGCTTCACAGATCAAGGCTACACCGGGAACAGATGCTAACAGTGGTAAATGGCATTTCACAGTCGGCAATTATTCGCTGAATTTTAGGGGGAGTGCAGCGAATGGTTTTAATGCAGCCAGCAACAGCAACCCATCCACCTGGCTGAATCTGGTTGAAAAATCCACATTGTCAGATGATGACTTTGTTGAATATACTGCCCGTAAAATCAGTGTCAGTGACGATATACTCAGTGCAACGGAAAAAGATGAAAACGGCGATATCCTTACAGATGAAGACGGTAATCCAATTTATAAAGATAAAAAGGAACAGGTTGTTATTTATACCCGTGTTTGGAACGAAACAACTAAGAAATATGAATTTTATGCTGTTGATCATGACGGATCTCTCATACGTGTTTATGACAGCGGTGATCAGATTAACTGGATCGGCAATAAGGTCAATTCAGCTCTGTGGGAGTTCACGGAATATACTAATGCAGACGGGACACCAAGTTACTACTACGAACTGGAAAACACAGCTTATACCGGAACCTATCTGGCTCCTCAGTCCGAAGGTATTATCTCTCATGATACTGTCGGTATCAATCTGAGAGGACGCCGGGATGGTTTTGATTACTCCTCCATCGTTGCATGGGATGACTCTGCTTATGCATTTTCAGGCTTGAAAATAGTACATAATGAGGATGGGTCTCTTAAGGTTGTTACCTGCTCACTTGATGAAGCAGACGATTTCAACTTTGCGGTAATACCTACTATAGAAGAAGCAGATGAAACTTCGACAGTAGAGACAGTTGACAATAAAGATTTCGGTATCAGTATTAAGATGATTGATTTTAATAATAGAATTACCGGAGGTCGTGATTCCGTACAGACATCTTACCTTGGTTCTAAGGAATGGAATGCAGCTCATGCGTATGAAGCAGAAACAGGACTGGTTTCTACCAATTTGACAAATGGTTATCCGACAATTACTGCAAATACCCCAAAGAATGGTCATAGCCTGGCAGAGCTCTTTGACCATATGACACCCGCCAATCATCTGTTTATTCAAAGTGTGTATAACGAAAGCGGTTATTTTGAATATGACAGTACACAGAATTTTGCACATTTGAATGAGGATGGAACCTTTACCGTTTACAATGAGATTGGTGCAATCGGAACTACTGAAAGTGCAACCAGGTCTCACGGTCAATTTATGCCTTATAACAATATCAGTGCTGAAAAAGGTTACGCTCATAATACTCAAGGGGATGTCATCACAAATCAATACAGTGTTACAGGACAGGAGCTTCCCGACACAGATCCACGTAAAGGTGAGCCGCTGTATTCGATTCCACAGAATGAAGCTGACTATTACTTTGGCATGGAATTATCCGCTGTATTTACACAGACACCTGATGGCGTGGATAACTGGGGACACGATATTATCTTCGAGTTTACCGGTGATGATGACTTCTGGTTCTACGTTGACGGTGAGTTAGTGCTGGATCTTGGTGGTGTTCACAGTGCCTTAGGCGGTTCTGTAAACTTCCGAACAGGCGAAGTAATCTGCAATGGAAATGTCTCAACATTGTATGACATATTTAAAAGCAATTATCAGGCACGAGAAAAAGATCCTTCGGCAGTTGATGACCTCTTTGTGACAAAGACGGTGAATGGTGAAACTGTGCATGTCTTTAATGATTATTCCACACATGAGATGAAGATGTTCTATATGGAGCGTGGTGCAGGTGCATCCAACCTGAAGATGCGTTTTAACCTGGCTTCTGTACAGCCTGGTACAGTAGAATTGTCCAAAAAGCTCAAGGGTATTGATCAGGCATCAAATAAATTGATCCAATATCCATATCAGATCTGGTATCAGACAGCTGAATATGCGCGAAATGAAGATGGTACCTTTATGCTTGATGAAAACGGCAATCGTGTAGTAAGTTCTTATTATGAGCCTGTTCTTTTGGAACAGCCATCAAACAACAGCAATCTGAATGGAAAAGTATACGCAGTTTATAAGGGAACAAAAACATTGATTCCGTATAAGAGCTCTATGACGATAGGGGGGAATCAATACAATCATGTATTCCTGCTTAAGGCAGGTGAGACAACAGTAATCAACTTCCCTGAAAATACCTTCCGGTATAAAATCGTTGAATGCGGTGTTGATACTGCAGTATATGAGCATGTTTACATCAACGGCGATCAGAGTGACAATGAAATCTTCGGAAAACCTTACAACAATTCTGACGGGTGGACAGATAACAATGTACCGGAAACGCAGCCAGCCGAAACTACCACCTATGATGGAACTTCCAGATCTGATTTTGGTATTGGCTATGATACAACAGTAGAACGTCCGAGAGTAGAGTATACAAATGAAGTTCCGCCGGAAGTTATGCGTACAGTATCTTTTGAAAAGGTGCTTTATGATTCGACAGGTGAACGCCTTATGGATGAGCAGGCAGCACAGATAAAATCTACATTTAGCTTCAGACTGTATCTTGGCAATGAGTTTGCCGACCAGGAAAATCTTCTTCCGGCAGATATGTATACTTACTATATCAAAGGACCGGATAATAAGTATTGTAAGTGGGATAAAACAAATCAGAAGTTTGTATCACTCAATGTAGAGACATATGAACAGTTTAAAACCCTGAGTGAAGCAGATCAGCGTGCAGGAACATTTACCACATCCATGTATGGTTCAATCTCAAAAATTCCTGCCGGTTATACTGTTGAGGTACGAGACCTGATTGTCGGTACAAAATATAAGATAGAAGAGCCTGATCGTGAGATTCCGAAAGGATATACACGCCGTGACAGCGATGGCTATGTCCGCACGGATCTGGATGAAGGCAATGTAGTCTATTATACTGAATCAGGTACTTATGGCAGACATCCGGAACAAGGCAACACGATTACGGCAGAGCCGATCAGTGATACCATTGCTGATAAAACCGAATCACCGAAAATCGAGATTCGAAATCAGGAAGGCTGGGGCTTAACAGCACAGAAAGAATGGACAGATAAGGACTTTATCATCCATGATCCGATTTATCTTGCAGTCTATCTGGATGATGGAACAGGCAACCCCGGCAATCTCATAGATGGAACTGTCCGCAGGCTGAATACCTACGAGACAGAGGTCTATTGGTTCTTCCAGGATTTGAAGATCAATGGTGAACCGAAAAACTTTAACCAATTCATCGTTCGTGAGGTAGAACTGGAAGGAACGCCGGTTGTTAATGAAAACACCGGTGTTGTGACAGGGTATACTAGTGTAACACCTGTAGATGATGAAGACACAATCACCGTCGGTGGCAGAACATACAGCGGCACTTCACGAACAGAGACATATACTGTAAATTATGATCCTGGTATTTCTACCGGTCAAAACGCAAATATCCGTACGGATACCATAACGAATTCCCGTCCGGGTATTCAGATTTATAAGACTGATTGGAGTGGAGAAACTTATCTTGCCGGTGCTGAATTCACACTGAAAGATGCCGGTGGAAATGATGTAGGACATTCTTCCTATATATCCGATAAAAACGGTCTGGTAACTACCGCTTACCTGAATGAGGGAACCTTCAAACTGGATGAAATCAAAACACCGACAGGTTATGCGGCACTGGATGAGCCGATCACAATTACAGTGACAACAGCACAGCCGAGTCAATATGATCTGACTGTGGTTTCAGGAACCACTACTTACTACATTAAACTTAGTGGACCGGAAGGCTTCTATACAACTGATAACGCAACAGAAGATCAAATGGCACGTATTACTGTAAAGAACCGCACAGTACAAGGTTTGAAGGTCATTAAGGTAGGTGTTGATGGTAATACCAGAACACCGCTCAGTGGTGTACATTTGCCCTGTATGATCAGGTGAAAGACAGTGAAGGAAATGTGCGTCCGGCATATAACCCGAAAACAGATTATGAAGATGTTGTGACAAATGAAGAGGGTATTCTTGCAGGTATCAATACGAGTCTTGGAACAGGTACTTATTACCTGAGAGAAAAAGCTGCGCCAAACGGCTATAAGAAGCTTGCAGAAGATCTTTGTTTTACAATCGGTAAAGACGGAACGGTAACAATTAATAACACCGGATATGCGAACTGGCTGAGCAAGGATACTTCTGTTCCGGGTATTGTTTCCTATCAGATTGCCATTGAGAATACACCGCTTGGTATTACGATACGAAAGACAGATGAAAAAGGAAATGCATTACCTGGGGCAAAATTTACGCTGTGTATGAGTAACGGCAGCTTTATGCCTGTTAATGAATATAACCTTACAGATGGTGTGATCGATCTGACAGATAGTGCAGAAAAGACCTTTACCGGTATGGCAAATGGCATCTATTGGCTGATGGAGACCGATGCTCCCGGTGGTTATGTTATTTTAACAAGAGAGGTTTACTTCAAGGTGTCTGACGGAACACTGACACTTACAGATAATCATGGTGAGGCAAAAACCTATACAGGTGTAGAACTCAAAGACGATAACACAACGATTGAAGTAATGAATATACCGGGTACTCCGCTTCCTTCTACAGGTGGTTCGGGAACAAAGATGTTCACTGTTATGGGAATACTCTTAATCATGGGAGCAGGATTCCTGCTTGGCAGAAGGTACATTACAGTACACGATTGATGAGCGTGACATCGAATCAAAATGAAATACGGGATTGGCTATAGAGCTGCCCGTTTTTTAAGTATATAAACAGAAAAGGGTTGTAATGAATAAGGCGGTTTGCATAATAACGGGAAATAAAAGCACGTTTCAGCTCCGGCAGGACGCTGTCGCAGAGCCTCAAAGAAAACGATCATGCATATTCCATCCTCTTGTCGTGTTATATGATTGTGACGTATGCAGAAAAAAAGGATCGGCAATAACCGATCCTGATAAGATTATGGTCTTAACTGTAAGTAGAGATTGCGATACTGTTTTGCGGAAACTTCCCAGGAAACATCCTTTTCCATATCGCGGACAACCATCTCATCCCAACCCTTACGGTTTTCAAAGTACAGTGTTTTTGCGCGGTTGATCGCATCCAGCAGGAGCCATGCTTCATAACGGTCAAATGTGAAACCGTTACCTGTATTTTCGAATTCGTTATATGGTTCAACAGTGTCTTTCAAACCACCTGTTTCACGAACGATCGGCACTGTACCATAACGCATAGCGATGAGCTGTGTCAGTCCGCATGGTTCGAATAAGCTTGGTACGAGCAGTGCGTCGGATGCTGCATAGATCTGGTGTGCTCTGCCTTCATCATACATGATGTTGGAGCATACAGTTCCTTTGTATGTATTCTCATAAGAACGGAATGCATCTTCATACTCGCCATCACCTGTTCCTAACAGAACAAACTGTGTATTGCCGTCGATTACCTGGTGGAAGATCTGTGTGATCAGGTCCAGACCCTTCTGGTTTGTCAGACGGGAGATCAGACCGATGACCATCTTGTTTTCATCTTCTTCCAGGCCAAATGCTTTCTGCAGTTCAAGTTTGTTCTTTTTCTTCTGTTCGATGACATTTGCTGCCGTATAGTTTGCCGGCAGGAGTTTATCAGTATTGGCATCCCAAATATCACAGTCGATACCGTTGACGATACCGTACAGTTTACCGGAATGATAACGCAGATGCGCATCAAGGTTCTCACCGAAGAATGGTGTCTGGATCTCACCGGCATATGTGTTGGATACAGTCGTGATCATATCACAGCATGCAAGACCGCCCTTGAGCATATTTGCATCTTCATAACCCTGCTTCATGACTGAATAATCAAACATGTATTCCGGCAGATTTGTCCAGTATTTAAATGTCGGGATATTATAGATGCCCTGGAAACGCAGGTTGTGGATCGTAAGAATGGACTTTGCACGTCCAACCGGTGTATCAGCGAAGAAAGCACGCTGGAATACCGGAACAAGCGCAGCCTGCCAGTCATGGCAGTGAATAATATCCGGTGTCCAATTCATGTAGTTCAACGCTGCAAGAGCTGCTTTTGCGAAATAGCAGAATTTCGGGATATCATCAACAAGATTTGTATATGGTTTGCCCCAGCTGAAGAATTCTTCGTTATCGATGAAGTCATACACAACACCATCCCAGACATATTCCATAATACCTACATAGAATGAACGTCCGTCTGAACAAAGATCCATGTCAAACGCACCGACATAAACCATCTTCTCCTGGAATTGTTCCTTGATGCATGCATAACGTGGAAGGATAACTTTTACATCGCAGTTCTGACGAATCAGAGCTTTTGGCAGTGCGTACATAACATCGCCCAAACCACCGGTCTTAACAAACGGATAGCATTCTGAGCCGATAAATGCAACACTACGGCGTGGTTGTGGCATTGTCTCTTCTATCGGTGTTTCTTCAACGACAGGTTCTTCCGCAACAGGTTCAGCAGCTTCGACTACGACTTCTTCTTTCACTTCCTGTTCGGCTTCTTTCTTTATTATCTTTTTTTTAGCTGGCATAATTCCTCCTGTACAGCTTTTGCATTATATGTTTCATTATAATACGAAAATAATGATTTGCATAATAAAAGCTAATAAGTTGTATGACTTATTAGCTTATGAATTTTACCTGGTAATAATATCGATCGGTACGTTGAAGATCTTTGAGATTTTTACGATCATATCAATATGATTTGTGGGGTTTCATTGATCTCTAAGGAATTTTACTTTATTCCTGTCTGAGGTAAGTTACGGTTACAGTTACTGTAAATGTCGCCGTGTTGCCGGCATATCTTCCCATGTCTTCGCTTACAATAATATCGAAAGAAGTCTGATAGCCATTCTCTAAAGTTATAGATACAGTTTCATACCCTTCGTCAGGTGATTTATCTCTTTCTGTGATCGCCATTCCAACTGTAATAGAGCTTCCGGGTTCACCCGGCACTTCGAATCCATCGTGTACAGCTTCGTTATTATAATAACGCTCATAGCTCCAGTCATTTCCTACATGGTTATTGCTTTGCATTCTGGCGGACATATTGATACGGTATACATTTGTGACGTATTCACTCAAATCGTTTTTTGCTGACTGTAAACGCGTTACAGCTGAATCAACTTCTTCTTGTGTAACGTTATCATTGCTAAGAATTGTGGATGATGATTTAACTTCGGCAATCAGCGCATCATATCCTGTCTTATAATTGTTTTCATCTAGTTGATTACACTCATCGATCAGATTTTTCAATACAGTTTTATCTGCTTTTTCCACCAGAAGAGTTTCAATTGACTTCATTGCCTGGACCTGTTTGTCCACTTCATCCTGGCTGATATTTTCGTCATCGATCAATTCTTTTGCATTCTGAATTTCCTTATCAAAACTTTTAATGGACGATGATGTATATTCGTCGAGCGAGTAGTTTGTATATTTGTTGTATAATTCGACAAGCTTGGTTTTGTCTGCTTTCAAAGTCAGCAAAAGATAAGCATCTGTAATGTCGGCTTCAGCATCATCCACTTCTTTTTTTGTGGCGTTTTCGTCTTCATAAATTACCTGCACTTTTGAGATAGCAGATTTAAAGTCTTCTACTGAATTTGGTGTAAATGTTGAAATATCATATTCATTCGCTTTATTTATTTCAGACAACAAAGTTGTCTTGTCTGGGATTGGCTCCAATGAATCGTATGATGACAATAAAGCATCAATATATGAAAGCTTTTCCTCAACACTCAAAAAAATCTCATTTTTCTGCGCTTCGGCCTCCTCAAGATCATGTATATATTGATCGTACGTTTCCGGAGTATAGTCAGAGGAACTGACCTCCATATTTTCGTATGATTCAATCATTGAACGGTACGTTGTCTGTTCACCATTAATATTCAAAGGTTTAAAAAACAGATATCCATAGTAAGCTATACATGCCACTACGCATCCAATGCAGGTTTTCAAAAGGTTCTTTTTTGTGAATACGACCACCTTTCTCATTGCTTTGCCGGCATTTTCTTTCATTTCGAGCTGATGATCATATGATTTTTGCAGCTCAGCAATTTCTTGATCAAGTGCAACAATCCTTTTTTTCAACCTATCGATTTTTTTGTTATTTTTGAACAAAAAAACTTTCTCTTCTTCTTTTTCACATTGCTTTATAAGCAATTCCAAAGCAATTTCCTTTTCTTCGATTTCCTTTTTTAGTTTGAAAACATTCATATCTTTCACCTAACCTGTATATATCTAAAAAATCTACAACTTAAATAAAGATTTTACATAACCACATGTCGATAATTCTGTAATTTTTTGAGAATGCCGGTCAATAGTATTTTTATCAAAGTACATCCCTTATATTGAATTGATCCATTTAAATCTAATACTCTATTGACTTTCGTTTTTTATTCTACACACTTCATACAGATAAATGCAATAAAAACAGACTGTACGGAATATAATTAAGAATTTCAGCTGTCATGGCTTCTTCTTTATATTTACACACATATACCATATCTTTTATGTTAATAAAAAACCGACTTCATAGAAATCTATTAAAGCCGGTTATTTAGAGTGTTTCCGATACATCCCTAAATTATTTCTTATAATTTTCCCACATGGTATCTGTAGCAGTCTGAATAGCTTCAGTTACTTCTTTTACCAGTGTTTCATCCCAGGTTTCTTTATCGCCTCTTAAGAAGGATGTTTTATCGATTCTGTTATCGAATACACCGATCGGCAGATAATATGTTTTTCCATATGCATTAACTGTGATTGTATCTGCTTTATCCGTATGTTCTCTAAGATATGCCATATCATCACAACCGTAATCTCCAAGCATGACAGACATCGGCACGCCATGGAAGAGGTTGGAACCCGGATCATCCGGATTCGCTCTTGCATTGTTCTTTCTTCTGGATTCTTCAGGTGTTACCCAGATATAGAGAATGACTGCATTTTCAAGAATCTCAGGGCAGAACTGCGGGAAGGAATACTGATATCCATAAGCACCTGTTAACGGCATGGATGAACCATCCGGTCCGCCTCTTGCACATTCAATAATGATGGTTTTGTTTTCAAAGGATTCAGGATACTGTGCATTTTTTTCTTCCAGCATTTTTCCTGCTTCCTCTTCCAGTGCTTCACAAACCTGTTTGCGGATTGCAGGATCCAACAGGCTGTTTCTCGGCGGAAGACCTACCGCAAGAGAAGCTCTGTCTATTCTTTCCATCAGGTATTCTGCAGCACTATCCGGCTTTACGATATTTCTGTTGATGAGATCTTTATAATCTTCATTTAACAGCTGGCACAATGTGCCCCAGTCTCTGTTATCGTTGAACGGATCTTCACCAGGATAATAGATTCTCGGCTGATTTAATTTGACCAGCTGATTATCAATCTGTCGCATCATATGAACATACGGGAAATCATCCAGCTGCAGATTTTCGCCGATATGGAAATCTTTCTGCAGTCTTTCCGGTTCAATGTTTGCCATGAAGTTTCTTACTTCTGATTTTCCGCTTGCAGGTAAAGCAACAAGCAGGATTGTGTTAAATACATTGCTCATAATTGTTTCCTTTTCTTACTTTATGATGTTGATGTTGTGGACCGGCGTAAAATCGATTGTCTGATGTTCCATGATGTATTTCGCTAACAGTTCCACAATATTTGTTAAATCAGTTTTGACGGTAGGGGCATTTCTGATCATGTCAAATCCACCGCTTCCGCTTGCTCTGTAGTTGTTAATAACGAGAGTGAATTCCTGATCTTCTGTAACAGGTTCACCATTGTACTTCATTTCTATGATACGTGATCCCAATGGATTGGATACCTGAACGGTATATTCAATGCCATCGATCATGTCATAGTTGAAGTGCATCGGTGTAGGGGATTCATAGGACTTGTTGACGGCTATGCTGCCGTTTTTCAGGGTCCAGTATTCAGCATTCTTTTCCAGATATTCCTTCAGAATTTTACCTGTGACTTTTTTAACAACAAGGGTATTCGGGAAAGTGTATGTGCTGACAAGATTGCGCATCGTAATATTCTGATCAAAACCTGTTGCACCATTGAATAATGCTGTTCCGGAAATATCTGCTTTTGTGGTTTCCATCTGTACCATATTCAGGAAGGTAACCATCTGTGATTTGTGCAGTCTTGCATCAAATTCATCCGTTACTTTCAGATCAACATTTGTTGTGCCGAGTGTCTGATCCAGCCATTCCTGACATTTGTCTTCTTCATCCTGAACAAATGCCATGACTCTTGTATCCGGTTCGGTATCAACTTTGAAAATACGGGGCTCGATTGTATCTGTATCCGGATAGATATCAATACATGCGATCTCTCTGCCATCCTGTGCCGTCTGTGTATAGCAGGTATTAAAGAGTTTTCCGGATAAGGAACGATGCTGATGTCCGGAGATGAGCACGTCAATTCCCTGGATGTTTTTCAGCATGCGATATCCTTCGTTTTCACCGGTATCTTCTTCTGTCAGATAACCAAACTGCAGATCTCTTTCAAAGCCGCCATGATACAAACATACGATATAATCCGGTTTTTCCAGACTCTTTAATAAAGCTACGGTTTTTTCAGCTGTTTCGTAAGCATCCTGGAATTTGCAATGACGGATATTTTCTCTTCTTTCCCAATGCGGGATATATTGTGTTACCAGTGCGAAGATGGCAATTCTTTTGCCTGCAACTTCTTTAATGACATAAGTCGGTCCGTATTTTTCACCATGGAAACGCCAGTTGGCTGTAATACATGGCGCACCGACATTCTGCAGGTGCATCATGAGTGCTTCTTCACCATAACTGAAGTCATGGTTTCCGACATTGATATAATCGTAATGCATTTCCCTCATAACATCCGTCATAGGATTGATGTCATCGGTTTGAAACATATAGTGGTAAAAGGACAGAGGTGAACCTTCAAGGGTATCACCATTATCCAGAAGGATTGTATTCTCGTCTCTTAAGAGACGGATCATATTGTTGATTCTTGCCAATCCGTGAAAACGGAATAATTTGTCTGCGTAACTGTACGGATAAATCATGCCGTGCAGATCGGATGTTGCTAAAATACGAATTCTGTCACTCATGCCTGTGCTCCTCTGGCCAGTCTTGATCGAATCTTTGTAGAGAAGTATTCGATAATCAATACGAGAATGATTAATGCGATCAGGAATGCGCCAACGTTAGTCCAACGACTGTATGTGATTGCCTGTACGAGAGGGGATCCGATACCACCGGCACCGACAATACCCAATGTAGTGGCATCTTTCAGATTAATGTCGAAACGATAGATAGCTGTGGAGACAAAGCTTGCACTCAGCTGTGGAAGAATGCCTACACGGATTTTTTCAAATGTATTGCATCCGCATGCATCCAGAGATTCCAGAATACCTGTATCCAGGTCTTCAATTGCGGTAATATACATTTTGGAAATCATGCCGATGGAACATATTGACTGGGTGACAACACCGCAGAATGCTCCGGGGCCTGTGACTCTGATCCATACAAGAGCCCATACCAGGGAAGGAATGGTGCGGATCAGCAGAATTAATGCTCTGAATATATAGGCAATCGGTTTCGGCACGATGTTTGTAGAAGATAAGAAACTAATGGGAATCGCCAGAATTGCGCCGAAAATGGTTCCTAATACTGCTATTGCAATTGTCTGCAGGACAAGATAAGGAACACCGGTCTCTGTCAGATTGAATAAGAATGCCGGATTTGGATGGGTAATACCATGGAGAATACCGGAGGCAACAACAGATCCCTGAGCGGTTATGCCGTTATAGGAAACAGAGTCGCTTCCCCAGACAACCAGTCCCAGCAATACAAGGAAGAGGACGATACGTTTCCACAGGTTATGAGGTTCTGCCTGTAACTGTTCTATTACTGTCATCTTTTCCTCCTTCCTTATGAAATCTTTGAACGGATATAGTCGTTCATAAAGTCAATTGCCAATACAACGATAAACAGTGTCAGCAAGACCATGCCCAGATCGTTATAGGCACGAAGACCTGTTCTTTCACGAATCAGTACACCAAGACCACCGGCACCGACGTAACCGAGGATGGAAGATGCACGTACATTCAACTCGAAACAATATAAGCAGTCATCAATATATGTCGGCAGAATCTGCGGCATGCATGCAGCCCAGAAAGCCTGTAATGTTGTGGCACCGAAGGAAACCATTGCTTCATATGGTTTCATATCAATTGTTTCGATGCTCTCATATAACATTTTGGCAACAATACCGACGGTAAATATGACAATTGCAAGCGTACCTGCGAAGGTACCCAGACCAAAGACCAGCGCTAAGACAGAAGCGTAGATCAGTGTCGGAACAGAACGCATAATGGAAAGAATGAAACGGCATACCAGCAGGCTTGGCTTATTTCTGTTGATGTTTGTGGAAGCCATTATGGATAAAGGCAATCCGATCAGACAGCCAATGATTGTACCGATGATGGACATCTTGATTGTTTCAATCAATGGTTTGATAACCTTCGGGAAATAAGCAAACTTCGGATGGAAGATCTTTCCGAGGATAACCGGCAATTCTTTTGCTCTGCGAATGATAATGCCAAAATCAAATCCTGTCATTTTCATGGAAATGATGATGACAACCGCTAAGCAGATCAGAATCAGAGGCATCCTGCTCTTCGGACGATCTACTGTATGTCCGTTGTCCAATACGATGTGTTCCGGCTTGAAAATCCGATCAAACAGCTTTGTCTTTTTCTCAAGTTTAGAATCAGCCATTCTCTTGTACCTCTGTTTTTACATCGGTAGACTTTGGAATTGCTTTGCCGTTATATACCTGATCCAGAACATCCTGGGTGACATTTTCCGTAGGTCCGTCATAGACAATCTGTCCTGCTCTGACACCGATGACTCTGCTTGCATATTTCAAAGCCAGGTCAACATGGTGAATATTCAACAGAATGGAAATATTCATCTCTTTATTGATCTTAGCGAAGTCGCTCATGACGACATCAGCCATAATCGGGTCAAGGGAAGCACCCGGTTCATCGGCAAGAATGATGGAAGGATTCTGTGCCAGTGTTCTTGCAAGGGCTACTCTCTGCATCTGTCCGCCGGATAATTCATCACAACGGTGATAGGCTTTGTCGAGAATGTTTACCTTATCCAAGGCTTCCAAAGCTCTCATCTTCTGCTCTTTAGAATAATAACCGACAAGCACCTTATACCATGGCATATCCGGAACGTTGCTGGAAAGAACATTACGGATAACTGTTGCTCTGGATACAAGGTTGAATGACTGGAAGATCATACCGATCTTTCTGCGGAATTTACGCAGAGCTTTTCCTTTTAGGCTCATGACATCTGTTCCGTCAACAATCAGCTGACCGTCTGTGATGTCAATCATGCGGTTGATCGTACGGATCAATGTGGACTTACCCGCACCGGATAAACCGATAATTGCAACGAACTCTCCCTGTTCGATCTGCAGATTTACATGCTGAAGTCCCTTTGTACCATTTGGATACACTTTGGATACATCTTTAAATTCAATCATAGGCGTGTTTCTCCATTTCCCAACTATTGTATCTTATTTGTCTGAAATATTCGACAAAAAAAGAACTTCCGCGAGATAAATCACGGAGGTTCTTTTCTTTTAAGGGGAAACAATGAATTATTATCACAGATGGTTCTCCATCTGACGGAATTAATATAAAAAACGTATGTGAAGAATAAACAACTTTTATGTGAATAAAGACTGAACATTACAGATTATCCGAATATTACAACGATAAACATCTGAATATGATATAATTAAGGATGAAGGTAAAAGAATATGGATGAGAATCAGAAAAAGGAAGATTGGAATACTTTCGAGTTAGATGAAACGGCAATGATAGCTTTTTCTGAAGAAGATGCAATGATTCTGTCGGATACAGCTGACGGGAAGGAAGCGGATTATTATACCTCTATGCAATCGATCCTCAAGGATATGGATGCATATGAGAAAGAGAATGAGAAACTGGAAGAGACTGCAAAACAGGCATTGCTGAAACATGCGGAAAGAGAAGAAGCAGAAGCAGCACCAAAGCCCAAGAAGAAGCGTTCGGTATTCCGTTCAATGATCCGCCGTATACGCAAACGCTTGAAAAAGTAAATGATTGTAAAACAGGTAACACATATATACACTATTGATTAGGGAAGAAGGAGTTTTTATAAATGATTGAGAAAGCCAACCATGTAAAAAACAGAAAAAGAAGTGTTTTGGTTGTGGATGATGAAGCCATTAACCGGCAGCTCCTTGGTTTCATATTAAGTGATGAATATCAGATCATCTATGCTGCTGACGGAGAAGAAGCACTGGATATCATCAATCAGCATAGTAGGACATTATCTTTGATCCTTCTTGATCTGCTGATGCCGAAACTCGGTGGCCTGGACCTTTTGAAAATTCTGAAAAAAGATGCAGAATTCAAAAAGATTCCGGTTATAGTACTGACATCAGAAGCCAGTGCAGAAGTGGAGAGCCTGCGACTGGGTGCTGCGGATTTTATCAAAAAGCCGTATGATGTTCCGGAAGTAATTCTTGCAAGAGTCAGAAGAATCATTGAACTTTCCGAAGACAGAAGCATTATTCAGGCTGCAGAACACGATGAGCTGACAGGTTTATATACCAAGGAATTCTTCATGGAATATGTCAACCAGATTGATAAATTCGAAAGTGAAGAATCGATGGATGCGATTGTATTCAATGTCGATCATTTCCATCTGCTGAATGAAATGCTCGGAAGGCAGTATGGAGATCTTGTTTTACAGGAAATCGCCAACCTCATTAAGGAGATTCTTTCCACCAACTACGGGGTGGCATGCCGATGTGAAGCGGATACATATCATCTCTACTGCAGGCATTTCAACGATTACAGCGTTCTGGAAAAGCTTGAAGATGAATTGATGAAACGTTATGATAAGACACATATTCATTTGCGCATAGGTATTTATCCCGAAGTAGATAAATCTCTTGAGAAGGAAAAGAGATTTGACCGGGCAAAACTTGCCTGTGATACTTTGCGAAACAATGTCACCAAAAAGTATGCGTTTTACGATAACGATATTCATGAAAAAGAACTCTTTGAAGAAAGACTGTTCAATGACATGCAGAGAGCATTGGATGAGAAACAGTTTGTACTCTATTATTAGCCTAAATACGATGTAAAAGGAGACAAGCCTGTATTAAGCAGTGCGGAAGCATTGATCCGATGGCAGCATCCTGAATTCGGTTTACTGACACCGTTTAAATTTGTACCGATGTTTGAGAAAAACGGAATGATACAGAAACTGGACAGACATGTATGGGAACAGGCGGCAAAACAGATTGCATTCTGGAAAGAGAAATACGAAATAACAATACCTGTCTCTGTCAATGTTTCCCGTATAGATTTATATGATCCCGAGCTGGAAGAAATATTCATGGATATTCTGAAAAAGAATGGGCTGCACTTTTCAGATTATCATCTGGAAATCACGGAATCAGTCTATTCTGAAGATACAGACCTGATTATCAATGTCATCAGGAATCTTCGTGAAAAAGGATTCATCATTGAAATGGATGATTTCGGTGCCGGATATTCATCTTTGGGAATGGTCTCTGTCATGCCTATTGATGTATTGAAACTCGACATGGCTTTTGCGAGAAATGTAGATAAGAATGCAAAGAATTATCGCATGGTAGAAATCATGAAGGACATTGCCGGGTTTATGGATGTCAGCGTGATAGCCGAAGGTGTTGAAACAGAAGAACAATATCGATTAATGAAAAAAGCAGGGTGTGATTATCTGCAGGGATATTATTTCTCCAGACCGGTTCCCCCTGAGGAGTTTGAAAAACTGTTTGAAAGGAAATGAGAGAAATGTTAACTGTTGAAAAATTAAAAGCGTATGGTGCAAACACTGAAGAAGCACTATCCAGATGTTTCGGTAAAGAAGCATTTTATCTGCAGCTGGTCAAAATGGCTTATGGAGATCAGAACTATGCAAAGCTGGAAGAGTCTTTAAAGGCAAAAGATCTTGATGCTGCATTTGAAGCAGCTCATGCATTAAAAGGCGTATTAGGCAATCTTTCTCTAACACCTTTATATAATCCGGTCAGTGAAATAACAGAGCTGCTGAGAGCGAAAACTGATATGGATTATACTCCATTGCTGAATGAGATTCTTGAACAGAAGAAGAAATTTGAGGCTTTGGCAGAGTAAAGGAGAAGGATGATCCATCCTTCTTTTTTGTGCCGAAGGACTTATATTAAGTATACGAAATATATATTTCAGGATAATGTAGGTGTTTTTCTGAAGTGTTTTTTCTGTGAAAAATCATAAAATCCCATTATTTTCACGTATTTATTTGTTAAGATTAAAGCCATGAAGAAATTATTTGTATTATGGGCAGTAAATGCTCTTTCCCTCTGGATTGTTTCAGAGATGATCTCTTCAGTAACCTTCGATGGTACAACACCGCTGGTAATGACAGCTTTGGCTCTGACTGTATTGAACGGAACAGTCAAACCGGTATTAAAGTTCCTGTCTTTTCCGATCACATTTATGACACTTGGTTTATTCACATTTGTGATTAATGCGGTTATTCTGAGTTTTGCTTTTTCACTGACTTCCGGAGCCGGTATCGGAGGCTTCTGGACAGCGTTGATTGCAGGATTTGTGATCAGTGTGATTAATCGGATTCTTTCCGGTTATTTTGACGATAAAGATTAAGAGGTTTTATGGCAGTAAGTGTAATATATCATGGCAGATTGCCTTATATTCAGAAAATAGCAGACGCTATAGCAAAAAAATGTAATGTAGAAGCAATTGATATTTCCGTTTCGCACCAGTTCCCGGAAACAGACCTTTTGTTTCTGGGAGTCGGCATATATAAAGGCAAACCGGATGATGCATTGATGGATTATCTGGATCAGCTTCCGATGAACAGGATCAGAGGTGCAGCTTTATTCTCCGTCAGCAAATCAGGCAATGATCATATGGAGATGGTTGTCAATCTGCTGGAACATAAGGGAATTGTTGTATATCCGGAACATTTTACATGCAGGCGTCAGCATTTTATCTTCGCAAAAGGACATCCTGATGCAAGAGATGTCAGAAGGGCACTTCGTTTTACCGATCGTGTTCTTGCCTCATTTAACGGATAAATGAAATGCAGAAATTCTTTTCTGCATTTTTCTTTTCGCTGACATGAATGCAAGGTATAATGATTTTGTAATACAAAAAGGGGTGTTATGAAAAAGAAACTGTTATGTTTTCTTGGTTTCTGTCTGACCATTATGGCGGGATGTTCCGGGGCAGATGATTCTTCTGAAGTTTTGAATACATTCCATACAATAACAGCAGAAGAAGCCGGGCAGATGATGAAAACTGAAAAAGAATATGTGATTGTGGATGTACGTACGCAGCAGGAATATGATGAGGGACATATCCCCAATGCCATATGCATTCCCAATGAAGAAATCGTTGAAGAGATGCCGGTTCAGCTTCCTGATCTGAATCAGATGCTTCTTGTATATTGCCGCAGTGGCAGAAGAAGCAAAGAAGCTTGTGAAAAGCTGAGCCGTATCGGATATGCCAATGTTTATGATTTCGGCGGAATTCTGGACTGGAAAGGAGAAATTGTGAAAGAAGAAGATTATGATGCAATACAGCCTGTAGCAAATCTGGTACTGGAAATCAACGGGAAAATCTTTTATCCGGAGCTGGAAGATAACTCCTCCGCACAGGCTTTCTGGGAAAAACTGACCGAAAAGCCCCTGACAGTAGAACTTCATGATTACGGTAATTTTGAAAAGGTGGGAGATCTTCCATGGAGTCTTCCGACAAATGATACTTCCATTACTACAAAACCCGGGGATATCATCCTTTATCAGGGAAATCAGATCACAATCTATTATGATGAAAATACCTGGGATTTTACCAAACTCGGTGAAATTGGCAATGTCACAAAAGAGGAATTGCTGGAAGTTCTGGGAGAAGGAGATGTAACAGCTTCCTTCTGGCTGGAATGGAGTGAATAAGGGGAATACTATGAAAGGAAAATACTTATTGGTTTTTGCATCATTGTGCGGACTTGCCTCGGGAGCTTTAGGTGTCTGCATGAATACATTGGGTTTGTTTTACAAACCCATTGCTGAAGATCTCGGTGTAGGTATCGGAAGTGTATCGTTGACAATGACAATTTTTACGATTGCCTCATCATTTACTGCACTCATAGCACCGAAAATGTTAAAGGAAAAGGTTGTGAATATTGCCATTCTGGTTGCGACTGTTCTTTTGGGCGGAGGAACATTCCTGATGGCTGTTTCTTCATCGACACTTGGATTATATGCCGGCAGTGTCATGAGAGGTCTTGGCAGCGGTATGACAGGCTTTGTACTTATTACAAGTATTATCAACCGCTGGTATTATAAATCACATGGCTTGATCACAAGTATCTCGGTTGCTTTCAGCGGAATACCGGGTGTTATTCTTTCACCGATTCTTTCTTCTATTATTAATAACAGCGGATGGAGAGCAGGAATGACGGTCAGTGGGATATTGATTGTACTTCTTTGTTTGCCGGCTGTATTCCTGGTAACTGTATCACCACAGACACAAGGTCTGGATCCGTATGGCTATGAAGAATTCCTGCGTGAAAAAGAAAAGGGAAATATCCGTACCATTTCTGCAGAAGGAGAGTTTTTCTCTTATAAAGATAAAGAATTTATTCTTGCAGTATTATTTGTCATTGCAGTATGTCTTGCAGCAAGTCTGCCGAATTATCTGCCGTCCTATGCGGAATCATTAAATATGACTTCGATCAGCGGTATTATCCTTTCTGTTGCATTGGCAGGAAATATCTGTTCCAAGATTTTATTCGGTATCGTTTCTGATAAACTCAGCGCAAAGATTGCGATTATGAGCTATGCATGCATCTGTACTGTTGCTTTGATTCCGTTAATTCTTCATGGCAATCCGTTATTCATATTAATTGCGGCATTCTCATATAACTTCACCGCTTCCAACTCATCTGTTGGTATTTCCATTATTACCAGTGATTTATTCGGTGAATCCAATTACAGTAAAGTTTATCCGATGTTGTCATTCATCGGTTCCTATGCAATGGCTTTCTCCAGTGCAATGATCGGATTCATGTTTGATTTTTTCGGATCTTATACACCGATTTTTGTGGCAATCATGGTTATTCAAATCTCCATTGTATTGATTTCTTTCAATGCTTACCGGTTGAAAAAGGCATAAAATTGACAGGGATAAAACCCTGATTTTTAAGGGGAAAATATGGATCAGGAAAGAGGATATGTTATCAGATGTCATAATCTGTTTAATGGCACAACAATATTCAAAGGTTGTAAAGAATACGTTTACGATAATAAAGATGTCATGCGCATGGAGGATACATACACTTTGACAGGTGCTAAAAAAGCAATGGCAAATTACAAAAGAATGTCCCCGGATGATGATTATCAGTGTTCTCTGGAACGTTTGGAAGAGTGTTATATACATTTTTACAGACCGGAAAGAGGAAAGTACAGCAAGCTGATCGAATTAATAGATAATGCTGCAAAAAGATGTGATGAACTGGTAAAGGGTAATGATTTTCACAACGGTGATAAAATGAGAATCAATGAAATCAAAAGGATTCTGTATCTCTGTAAAGAAGAATTTCTAAAGAAAAGAAAAAAGAAAGGATAATCGCAAAGATTATCCTATTTTTTTGTCAGTTTTCTGTGGAATATGTATAAATGTTACCGTTATAGTAAGTCTCAATGTATTCAAAGGGTATGAATAGATGGTCTTTTTTTGTATAGGATATATGAGAAGAACACAGCAGGGCTGCTTCTTCAATTTGAAGAAGCTCTTTTTTTTCTTTATCGGGAAGAACGGCTTTGATTTCCATATTCATGGCATCACGGGTTATGCCGATCTTATCGAGATAAGCGTAAAAAGAAGATTCAAGACTGGAAATATCAATGGCAGGTACAACAGAAACTGCAACGTATGTATAACTCACCGCAACAGGGACATCATCACCTGTGCGCAAGCGGACAAAATAATGCAGATAGTCTGTGTCATTCAGTGACAGCTTATCCCTGATATCGGGTTTTTCAGACGCCCTGATCAGAGAATAGGAGATAAGTTTTGATCCCGGGGTCAAACCGATCTTTCTCATATCTTCTGAAAAACTGAGCCGCTGGTTTGTTGCTTTATGCACCGCAGGTATGCTGACAAAACTTCCTTTTTTGGGAGAACGTGTAATATATCCCATTTCACTCAGATGAGAAAGAGCTTTATTGACGGTCATTCTGGAAAAATTGAACTGTTTGCATAATTGTTCCTCTGTAGGAATCTGCTCACCTGTTTTGTATTTTTTTTCATTGATCTGACGGATAATGAAATCTTCAATTATCCTGTATTTTTTTTCGGCCATAAGTATACTTCCTGAATCCCACTATACAATGAATTTCCTATTTCGTCTATTTAAATATACAAAAATATTCTTTTCTTTATATTGTATATACAAATAAGAAAATATTGTATATATTATATAATTAAAGAAAAATGGCTGCCATACAAACCGGATGTTCTTCGACACAAAACAAAAAAAAGGATAAATATAAAAAAAAGAGTGTCGAAATATTTGGATTGTGACGGAAAAGCGGAAGAAACAGAGTTTTGTGTTGTAAGTCCAAGTCAGATCAAAATGACAAAATTTGCGGACCTATAATGCTATTGCAGGTGAGGAAATGGAACAAGGAACAAAAGAACAGATCAGAAGCTACCTGGTTAAAGAGACAAGGAGACTAGATTATAAAAGAGCTGAAAGATTTACGACAACCTATATTGCAAATGCATTGCATCTGTCAAGAACAATCGTGTCGCAATATCTGAATGAACTTGTTAATGAAAACATTGTGTTAAAAATCAAATCCAGACCGGTATATTTCGTGGACATTTCTGTTTTGGAAAATGCATATTCCATGAAAATTGAAGATCAGGATTTTCTGGATATTGAAGATCTGCTGAATTATCTCAATGAGAAAGGTACTTCGGGTAATACCTTCCGTGAATTGTGCGGACATGATGGTTATCTGAAAAATGCAATTTCTCAAGCAGTTGAAATCATAGAATATCCGCCTCATGGACTACCGTTAATTATTTACGGAAATGAAGGAACAGGTAAGAAAACGCTTGCTGAATTACTGATCAGCAATTCCATGCGGAAAAACGGCAGAATCGGTAAAAATGCTGAGATCGTGAAGACGGAACTGACAGATACTAACGAACATCTGACAGAGGCATTGAAACAGAAGATCTCAACCTGTCAGGAAAACGGAATCGTCTTTATCCTGTCGCACTTTGAAAAGATTACAACTGTTCTGGAAAAATATCTGATCAATTACTTTGAAAAGTATGTGAATGAGAAAATTCACTTTATTTTCCTCAGTAATGAAAAACCGGAGGCATATCTGAATTCGGGATTAAGAAAATATATTCCGCTTGCTGTAAAGCTTGAAGATTTTGATGCAAGACCGAAAGAGGATCGTGAGTCGATTGTTATTCACCTGTTCCTGCGTGAACAGGCAATGCTGAAACGGCCGATTCATATCTCCAGCAATGTTCTCAGAATACTGGCAAATGCAAAGTATCCGGCTAATATTCAAGGATTGATAAAGGTTATCAAACAGATTTGTGCACATGCGTCATTAGACAGAGAACAGGAAAGAATCATAGTACATACCTATGATATGCCGAAAGACCGGCTGGAAGGCATTTCCATCTCGGATGAAGCGGTTGCCTATATCAATTGTGAGAATTTTACAAGCAGTCATGAAGCAGATCTGTACGTTGATTTCTTCAATGCAATGATCGATGTCTGCCTGCAGAACAGTCAGGCACAGGTTTCAGAGAAATTTGCTTCCATATATAACGAGATTATCAACAGCCTCCTTACCAGAAGTGATAACGACAGGCTTCTGCAGGGGATTGAGGTATCTTTGGCCAATATTGTCAATTCAACAATACAGAGAAGATTCATCAATATCCCCGGTAATTTCAGTTTTGCAGTTGCAAAGCTTGTATATATCTATGATCAATACGACATCACTTTCCAGGCATGGGAGCGAAAACATGCAGCTGATCTGGAGAAAATAACAGAACAGCTTCATCAGGATTATGTCAGTGTATCGATCATAACAGATGAAATCAGTGAACTGATCGAGAGAACGCTTGAAATGAAACTCCCTTCTGTTATTCAGGCAATCATGACACTGATTCTTCATCGCTATAACAATGAGTTAGGAAAAAGAAAGACCTTTGGAATCATCATTTGTCATGGTTATTCCACAGCAACTTCGATTGCTAACGCAGTGAATACATTGATTGGCAGTTATGTGGTTGATTCCATTGATATGCCGATTGACACAACGATCGATGCAATCAGGGAAACCCTCTCAGACAAAACAAATCGAATCAATCGCTTTGCAGATGTGGCAATCATGGTAGACATGGGATCACTTGAAGAAATCGGATCAGCAATCGTTGATCGCAATGTGGCGGTAATCAACAATGTCAGCACAAAGATGGCATTGGATATCGGTTACAAAATACGTAACGGAATACCGATTGATGAACTGTTTGTCAATGCTGAGGAAGATTACAAAGTTGAATACAGGCTGATTCATAACCTGAAAAAAGATGTGATTCTGTTTACCAGCGAAACCGGATTACAGACAGCACAAAGAATGGCAGACTTGTTCAAAGATTCAATGCCGAAAGACATTCCTGTGGAATATCGTATTCTGCCTTATGAAAAGGCTGTCAAGGGAGATCTGGAACTGCAGGATTCACACAATGTGCTGTTTATGACAGGTACGGAACAGCTGAATCTGAAAAACATGACCTTTATTCCATTGGAGGGAATTATCACTAACAGCAACCTGGATATCGTATCCCAAAAACTGAACCCGTATCTCAATGAAGAAGATCTGAAACAGATGATTCTCAATATCAGAAGAAACTTCACATTGATTAATGTGGTGCAGTATCTGACGATTCTGAATCCGAAAACATTGCTGGATGATACAACCGTTGCGATAGACATTCTGCAAAGAAAAATGGGTTCGGAAATTGAAGGAAAGCGTCTGATCGGCATCTATATTCATGTATGCTGTCTGATCGAAAGACTTGTCACAAAAAGCGGGATCATACAAGGTGACACCGAAACCAAACAGTTTGTGAAAGAGCACCGGGACTTCGTAAGAAATGTCAGAGACAGTTTCGCCAACATGGCCAAAAGATATCATATCGAAATACCTGATGGAGAAATGAAATATATGTATTCCTTTCTGCAGACAGAAGAGGATGAAGGAGATGAACTATGAACAGGAAAACACTCATTGCTACACATGGAAATCTTGCAGAAGGATTTCTCAGCGCACTGAACATTATAGTCGGGCCGGATGACAGTCTGAAAGCCTTGAACTGCTATACAACAGAAGGATTTGACATAGAAAAAGTGCTTGATGCATTTTTCGAAAAACTGGGAGATGGTGATGAATTATTTGTTTTCACGGATCTTCTGGGAGGATCGGTCAACAATGCATTCATAAAGAGATT
This sequence comes from Solobacterium sp., assembly GCA_017539825.1. Lineage (GTDB taxonomy): Bacteria > Bacillota_I > Bacilli_A > Erysipelotrichales > Erysipelotrichaceae > Bulleidia. The sequence continues at coordinate 27,250 of JAFYCG010000313.1, forward strand.
GGAAAAACATTCATTTCATCTGATTACAAATACAAGTCTTGGGCTTCTGATGGACTACAGTCTGATGAAACCGGATGCAGAGACATTGAAACAGAAACTTGGTTCCGGTGAATTCAGTGCAGTCTACTGTAATGATTTGATTGAACAGATGATGAATGAAGACGATGATCTGTAAAGAAAGGAGGAATAGCGAATGATAAAAGCTTTACGAATTGATCACCGTTTGGTACATGGACAGGTGGCATTTACCTGGACGCACTTCCTTGGTGCTACACGAATCATCGTCATTGATGATAAGGCAGCAGCAGACGACTTTCAAAAGATGGCATTAAACATGGCAAAACCTGCCGGTGTCAAACTCAATGTGTTTTCTGTTGAGAAAGCTCTGGAAAGAGCAGATAAGATTGATTCATTGTCTGACACTGTATTCATCATCTTCGGCGCTACAAACGATGCCTCTCGCTACATCACTGGACACCCGAAATTCAAAGAACTGAATCTTGGAGGAATCACCAAAAAAGAAGGTTCCAAACAGTATGGTGAGGTTGTTTATCTGAATGGGGAAGAGGAAGAAGATTTAAGAAAAATCCAGCAGACAGGCTGCAGACTCTTCATTCAGCAATTGCCGAATACAAAAAAAGACGAACTAGATTTATTGAAGTAACAGCATTCATGAAAGGGGAATAAAAAAATGCGTTTGGTTCAAACCTTAATTGTCGTCCTGATCTCTGTGATGATGAGACTGGACTCCAGAATGTTCGGACGACTCAACTTTGAAAGACCTCTGTTAACTTGTACAATTTGCGGCCTTCTGTTAGGCAATCTGCAGGTAGGCTTACAGGTCGGAGCAACAATGGAACTGGCAACACTGGGCATGATGAGTATAGGTGCTTCCGGAATTGACATGAATATGGGATCACTTGTCGGTTGCGCAATCTGTATCATGACCGGTGCGGATATTGAAACAGCATTAACTGTTGCTGTTCCGATGACACTGCTGTGCACACTGCTGGATACGATAGCTTCTGTAATCCGAATCAATTTCACCCATATGTGTGATAACGCTGTTGAAGCAGGTGATTTTGCCAAGGCAAAAAGAGTAGACATCGTATATGGTCCGGTTCTGTATGTTCTGTTCACAATCATTCCGGTCTTCCTGTCTGTTTATTTCGGTGCAGATGTTGTGCAGTCAATTGCTTCTGCTGTTCCGGCATGGATCACTTCCGGCATATCCCTGGGCGCAAATATTATTGCTTTCTTCGGATTTGCCATGTTACTTAGCACAATGGTCAATAAAAACACAGTTGTCTATTTCTTTGCAGGATTCCTGCTTGCAGCATATTCCGGACTTGGATTAACAGCTATTGCATTGATCGGCATAGTACTCGCTGTCATTCTTTACACCGTGAAATATGTCGGTGTTAATAACCGTCCTGTTGCAGAAACAAATGCATCATCATTGGACGATCTGGAAGATCTCGATAATTAAGGAGGAATCGGAAATGTCATTAAAAGGTTTAGAAGCACAGAGAAATACACCGCTTAACACAAAACTGAAAGAAATCTTCTGGGGTGCATGGTGCATGCAGACCAATTGGAACTATGAACGGCAGATGAATACAGCATATATGTATGCGATGTCTCATACGATTGATCGTTTATATCCGGAAGAAGATGAAATTGAAAAGAAAAAAGAAGCATACAGAAGACATCTGGAATTCTTCAATATCACACCGCAATGTGCAGCATTGACATTGGGAATCTCCGCCGCAATGGAAGAAGAGTATGCTGCAGATCCGGAGAACTTTGATCCTGCCGTGATTAACTCCGTCAAGGTTGCCCTGATGGGTCCTTTATCCGGAATCGGTGACTCCTTATTTCAGGGAACAATTCGTATTATTGCAATGTCCATCGGTATTTCTCTTGCCCAGCAAGGCAATATTCTCGGACCGATCCTGGCAGCATTAATTTCCATTTTCACAAGTGCACCGATTACCTGGTATCTTGGAAAGCTCGGCTATACAAGAGGTCAGGAATTTGTCAGACAGATGAGTGAATCCAATCTGATGGAAAAAGTGATGTTTGTCTGTTCAATTGCCGGATTATTTGTTATAGGCGGTATGAGTGCTACACTGTCCAACCTGACAACACCACTGGCTTTCGGAGAATCGTTTGTACTGCAGAATGTGATTGACGGTATTTTGCCAAAAGCGATTCCACTTGGCATGACATGGCTTATGTATTACATTGTCAAATCCGGAAAAGTTAAGCCAATGACGGTTATTATCGGTTGTTTCATCGCAGGAATTATCCTGAACTACTTTGGTATTTTGGCTGCATGATGCCCGAATATATTAACACATCGAAAGGAAGGTAAAGAAAAATGTACGATGTAAAAAAGACAATCAGCGAAATTTTAGCAAACAAAGAAATCACAAATGTTAGTTTCACAGGATGCGGCGGCTCTCTTGCATGTTTCTATGCACCTTACTACTACATCACACGTGAATCAAAGAAGCTGTCAACAAATTACGGTAATGCCAACGAGTTCAGTCATGATACACCTGCAAATGTCGGCGAAAACTCTATCGTAGTTTGCGCATCACGCAGAGGAAATACTCCTCAGACTGTAGAGGCTGCCAAAAAGGCAAAAGAACTCGGCGCAACAGTCATCGCATTGCAGCTTGAAGAGGGTACACCTCTTGAGGAAGTTGCTGATTACACAATTCAGTTTAAGGATACAGGTGCAAACGGAGCACTGTATGAAGAAAGTAAGAGCGCATATGCCCTGGCAATTGCTTACGAAGCAGTTCATCAGCTTGAAGGAAACGATGCAGCATATGAAGCTATGGTAAATGCTATGGCAAAGATGAATGAAATTGTTCCTGCTGCAAAAGTAGCGGTTGTTCCGGAAGCAGTTAAATTCTCCGTTGACTACAACAAAGATGACATCATTTATACAATGGGTACGGGCACAGCATGGGCAGCAGCACAGCAGCAGACAATCTGCATCTTTATGGAAATGCAGTGGATCAATTCTTCTGTCATTCATTGCGATGAATTCTTCAACGGACCGTTTGAAATCACAGAAAAAGATACTGCATACCTCTTGTTAAAGAGCACAGGCAAGACAAGGGCTGTCGATGAAAGAGCAATTGCTTTCCTGAATAAGTTCAATGCACATACAACCATTATTGATGGTTTTGACTACGGCATGCAGGAACTCGGTGAAGTATCCGCATATTTCGATCACAGCTTCTACAGTGAAATCCTCGGTGTCTACAATAATCTGCTTGCAGACCGTAGACAGCATCCGCTTTCCTGGAGAAAGTACATGTGGAAATTTAACTACTAATCAGATATTTACATAACATTTATAAACAGCCTGTATGCACAAAATGTGTGTGCAGGCTGTTTCCATAAAGCAAAAGGAGAATGTGGAATATGAGAAGACATAATGAAATTGATCGCAGAATCCTCAGGATCTTAATACCGGTAATCATGGAAAATGCGTTATTGACTTTGTCAACGATGATCTTAACCGGATACATTGGCAGGCTGTCCATTACAGAGATAAATTCCTATGGTATCGGTAAAAGAATTTACGGAATCTATTATTCAATTTTTAAAGGACTTGCGGTAGGCGTTATGATTTCTGTTGCGAAAAGGTTCGGCATGGGAGATACAAAAAAATGTGCAAGGATCCAGCAGGAAAGCTATCTGATGATTTTTCCCTTGGCTGTTCTTTTTGCGATATTTGCGATCGTTTTTGCAAATCCATTGTTGGGAATGATGACAAAAGAACAGGGTTTATTGCATGAAGGAGTTGTTTTCTTAAGACAGACAGCTGTCTTTTATCCTTTGTTGGCAATTATTCATCTGAATGCTTCAGCATTTCAGGCAAACGGAAATACAAAAACACCGATGGTGATTGCAGGTATTGGGAATCTTGTAACCATTATTCTCGGATATATTTTGATTTTCGGTTACGGTCCGTTACCGGCTCTAGGAATCACGGGTGCTGCATGGGGACAGAATATTTCCTTTGTGGTCATGGCGGCAACCGGTTTATATCTGCTGTATGGACAACATGGCATGTTTGCCCATGAAGAAAAATCCTTTTTGAAACTTCCTTCTGCAAAAGATGCAAAAGAAATCTTTGCGACAGGAATTCCTGCTTCTTTGGAAGATTCCTTCTGGCAAATGGCAACTGTGTTAATCAGCAGCGTTATCCTGTCTTACGGTCAGGAATACTATGCGGCATATCAGCTAGGATTGGAAGGTGAAGGTTTTTGCAATATGATGTCAGCCGGTTTTATGACAGCAGCGATGTCATTATCATCCAATGCAATCGGTGCCGGCAACCGTGATGAGTTTGACAGGTGTTTCCACAGGCTGCACCACTATTGCCTCATTATCTCTGCGATAACTATGTTGTTTCTCACTTTCCTTTCCGGTCCGATTTTGTCCTTGATGACGGATAAGCCGGCTTTGATCGCCATTGCCACAAGCTATCTTTATGCAATGATTTTTTCGCAATATCCCCAGCACATGAAACAGATTGTTTCCGGATATATCAGGGCAACAGGGCATACACGTACATCCATGTTTATCAATCTGATCGGTTTGTGGATCGTTCGTGTACCATGTGTTCTGCTCTTCGGCAAAATAATGCATTTGAATATTGTATGGCTGTGGTGGGCTTTCAATTTCGACCAGTGGATCAGATTGATTCTTTCGGTTATATATCTAAAACATTTTCATATCATGAATTTTATTAAAAGAAAACAGATGAGGTGTGCATGAAGAATATAAAAATGGTGGTTTTTGACGTAGATGGAACTTTATTGAATACGGAATTTCTCTGGGGAGAAGTTTGGGATATTGTCGGGAAAAAGTATAACTGTCCTGCTTTCTGTACAGCACATGATCTTGTTGTGGGAATTACCGGTAATGACCTGAGGAGGGTGCTGGATGAAAAATTGTCGATGGTAACTGTTGAACAGCGTGAAAAAATGCTGAATGAAGCGAGGCATATCGGCAGGAATTATCTGAAGGAACACCTCAGAAAGATGCCTTTTGTGGATGATATTATTGAAGATCTGGAAAGACAGGGTTATCCGTTGTGCGTTGCTACAACGACAGATAGGGAAATGACCTTGCAAAGACTCTCACAGACAAACCTGTTACATCATTTTTCTCATTTGATCTGCGGTGATGAAGTCAGCAGAAGAAAACCGGATGCACAGATATATCTGAAAATTTGTGCACAGGCGGACGTATCTCCGAATGAAACACTTGTGATCGAGGATACGGGTTTTGGGGTTGAGGCAGCATATCGTGCGGGATGTGACTGTATTATGGTGCCTTCTGTCAGAGAACCATCTGAAAGAGAAAGAAAGCTGGCTTTTGCGGTAGTTAAAGATCTCGGTGAAGCAAGGGAACTGATTCAACAGGCATTCAGAAAGGCGGCGTAATATGGATCTGATGTATCAATACATTTGTGAATCGGCGGAAACATTACGGGATATACAAAATAAAAAAGAAACCATTTTTTGTGATTTTCACCGAAAATGCAACAATGTGAAACCGGATCAGGTGATTTTGCTCGGGTCAGGGACTTCGTACAATGCAGCTGTTACAGCCAGGGATGCAATACAGACAATTCTGCAGGTGCCGGTTTATGTATATTATCCCGGTGAGTTTACGGATCATATTTCATTGTTTTCAAACAAAGGAATGGCGATTGGCATTTCTCAGGCCGGAAGGAGTTCTTCAACAATTGAAGCGCTTCAGAAAGCCGGGGCAGCCGGGCTGACAACAATTTGCATAACTGCAGACGGCAATGCACCGATTGTTGAAAACTGTGATATATGCATACCGCTGCTCATCGGTGAAGAAAATGTCGGACCTAAGACGAAAGGTTTCTTTGGGTCGGTTGCAGAAATCATATTACTTGCATTGGAAGTAGCAAGATTGCCATCTTCCGCAACGGAAGAAAGAATGTTTTCTGTTACGGATCAAATAAAGGATATTGCCGAAAAGGCATATGACTGGTACCGGAAGATAAAGAATAAAGTGATTGATTCCACAAGAATTATTGTTCTTGGCTATGAAGCATGTACCGGAGCAGTGCAGGAAGGGGCTTTGAAACTTCTGGAAGGAATGGAGTGTTCTGTCAGCGGATATGAAATGGAGGAATTCATGCATGGTATTTATCATGCGATAGATGAGAATACGTATATTTTTGCTTTGGGAATGCCCGGCAGACATCGCGATAGATTGTACAGGCTTTTACGATATCTGCAGGAAAGAAAAAAAGCACATATATTTGTTATTTCAGACAGTCAGACAGAATTTGAGACATTTGTTTATCCATTTAAAAATGACAGCCTGTTTTCAACAATGGAGTATATAGTTCCCCTGCAGGTGCTGGCAAGAAAACTGTCTTTTGATCAAGGGAAAGACTGTTGTGTTTCATCAGATCCTGATTTCCACAAAATCATGGAAAGCTACAGGTATTGATATGTTGCATATATGTGGAATTAATGTGCCTGACGGAAACAAAAAGCATTGTCATTCGGGACCGGTTGATTATCCGATACCTTGTATTTTCATTGCCGGAAAAGAAAAAGGGAAAACGATCTTGATAACAGCTCAGATTCACAGTGGAGAATATCCGGGAACACCGGCGGCGATCCGCATTGCCGATCAGATTGACCCGGAGAAGTTGAAGGGAAATCTGATTATTTTCCCGTGTGTAAATATCAGCGGTTTTCTGTCAAATTCCAATGCCTATATTCCTGAAGATCATGGAAATCTGAATGGAATCTATCCGGGTGATTCCGAATCTCTTTCGGGAAGAATTGCACAGTTCTTTATCAGCGAAATATTTCCTCATGTGGATTATGTTCTGGATTTACACAGCGGTGGTAATGCAGAACCTTTGACCCCATGCCTGTTTTATCCGAAGGAAACCGAACAGGAAAGTCTTTCTGTAGCCGGAAAGCTGACCATTCCCTATCTGATTCCGACGTATTCTTTGAAAAGTGAAACAGGTTATGCCGGTAATGTATTGAAAATACCTTCGCTTCTTTTGGAAAGAGGGTATTGTAACTATTGTAAAGAAGAGTGGATCAAAGCATTTGAAAAAGATATCCGTCTTTGTTTGAAAGTATTAGACATGTATTTTGATGATGAAGATGAGCATGTGCCAAAAATCCTTGTCCGGAAAATGATTTATTTGGTTGCTGAGGAAGATGGCCTTTGGTTTCCGGATATATGCGAAAATGAATTCGTAAATAAAGGGGCGGTATTGGGGCATACAGAAGATTATTTCGGTAATATGCTGCATGAATATACCGCTGAGGAAGATGGTATTGTTATGTATTACAGGTGTGGATTGAATGCGGTGAAGGGACATTCCCTGGTCGCTTATGCTGTAGTAAATGAAATGGTGAATTTATGATAAAAGCAGTAAGTATTCTTCTGGTTGTGTTTGCGGCTTTCATGTTTTACGGTCAGTTCATGCAATCCAGAAAGGCTGCAAGAGTCAGCAATCAACTGATTGCGTTTCTCATGGAGGGTCAATACGATGCATTTGAAAAAATGATTCATGAGGAAGATATGTATTTGTCAGATTACTCTTTGTGCTATATGCAGTTTTTAAAGGAAATACTGCAGGATAACAGGAAAAAAGCGGATATTTTATTTGATCAAATGGATGGCATCCGTTCTTCAGATAAACAGAAGGCAGCTTTTTATGCAAAAGCAATGCCGTACTATTTGTCTTATTCGGATAAAGAAAGATGCAGGCATTGTTATGAAAAGATCATGTCGTTGAAAGGAAATAAAGATCTGAAGAAAAACAGCGGAAGGTTTTACAGGATTTTTATGGAGAACGACATCAGTGATAAAGAAGATCTTATCAGGGAATTGAAAACGGCAGACGGAGAAGAAAAACAGATCGTACAAAAAATGCTGAAAAGGATTGAAACCATAGAGAAGAATCATGAATGATGTAATGCAGGTTTCTCTTCCTGACATCAAATATGTAAAAATTAAAAGAATTAAAGATCAGAAATAAGAAAGGATAATCGCAAAGATTATCCTATTTTTTCTTCATTGCAATTTCTGCCATTTTGAAGGCATCTGCCTCTGTTTCCGTACCGGCAAGAAATCCGGAAGCATGACAGAAGATGGCTGTTTCCACACCGGAAACCTTCTGTAATTCCTCATAGCGCAAGCCATACCATTCCTGAGGAAGCGGGTGGCGATAAACTGTCCTGTCTTTGGAATCCACTAATGCACACTGGATGTTCCATCCTCCCCGCAATGCAGGGGAGATGACATACCAGATATCCTGTGCTTTGGGATAATTATGCATACTGTAGAGAATGCCTTCCCATGGGGCAAACTGTTCCAGAAACATGATATGGTTGGATGAAAAATCGATATTTCTCATAATATAATCTCTTCCATCCAGACCGGAGATAATACTGTCAATACGGTTTAATAACACATCTTTGGCAAAACCAACTGCATCCATGAAGGCATCATAATAATCCATTTCCGAATTCCATGGCGGATTAAAATCTTTAATCACCTGGGAAACGGTAAAGCTTGTTTTGGAGGCAAAGGAAATCTGCTGTTTCTGTGTGTCGGGAACATTCGGAATAATGGAAAGAATTTCATTGATGGCAGAATATGCATTATCCTCTGCATCAATTCCCTGAATCAAAGATGTATCCAGTCTTTGAAATACAGATTCCATGTACCTTTCCGGACAATCCAGTTCTGTCAAAATATCCTTATAATATTTCTTCCATACCAGACCGCATGCAGCATAGGGAATATTCGTGCCCGGGTGTGTGCCGTTATTTTCCTTGTTTTCCGGTGTATGGTGATCGAGTTCTCCGCCGCCTATGTCAAAAATAATCCATTTGTCTTTGTCTTCGGGAATGTCCAGATCACTTCCTCTTACAACGTTGATTTCCTCTGCCATAAAGGAAAGCAATGCTGTTGCGAAAACGTCATCGGCATGAAAGATGCCGTCATGTGTATACAGATTCAGCTTATCGTACATAGTTCATCCTCATTTCGTGAACTATTATACAATCTTTCGTTGCGAAAAAGAATTCTTTCCTATATGATTGTGGAATGATGGAGATATTTGTTGGCGGAAAACAAAGAACTGTCTGGATTGAATATAAACGTAACAGAAATTTATATCTGCGGGTAATGGAAGACGGAAATCTGCATGTGACATGTCCGCGAAGATTTACGCAGAAAGAGATTCGTGCTTTTATTCTTGAAAAGGAAGACTGGATCATAAAGACAGAGACAAAACAGGAAAAAAAGCAGGAAACAACTTCCTATGGTCTGGATGGTGAGAACATCATGTGGCTTGGGAAATGGTATTCCGTGCGATATGAAACCGCAAGGAAAAGCTTTCTGATGATTGAAGAAGATGAAATTGTTTTCTATCTCAAAGAGAATACGAAAGAGGAGATCTTTAAAACATTTTATAAAGATGCCGCAAAACAGATCCTGGAGATGGTCAAGGCAAGAAGAGAAGAATGGGACAAAAAAATCTGTATCGCAAACGGAAAACCTTTACCGAAAATCACGGTAAAATATATGACAAGCAGATGGGGCTCCTGTACACCGGCACATCAGTCTATCAGCATTTCATCGCGATTGATTCATTATCCTTCACAATGTCTGGATTATGTCCTGTTGCATGAATATGCACATATACTGCAATTGAATCATTCCAAGGCATTCTGGGATATAGTTGAATACTATATGCCGGATTATAAAATATATAAGAAGCTATTAAAATAAGGAGAAGATGTATGAATATGGAATCAATATTGGATATCGGAAGCACGGTGTTTGACGGGGGACTGGTATTCTTCCTCATCCATGCCACAGTGATGCTGGTGTTTGCCCATGTTTTAACGAAGATAGCCGGCAAAGCAGCAAACAGGGCAGTCAGAAAAGAAAACAGCCGCACAACATTCTCCTATATTGAAAAGATTGTCAGGGCGATAGTTTACATTATTGCGGTTTTATCCATTCTGGATAAAGTCAAGTTTCTTGACGGTGTCGGATCAACACTGTTAGGCGCAACAGGAATCATTACCGTGATCGTCGGTCTTGCAGCACAGGAAACCTTCGGGAATTTTATTGCCGGTTTCTTTTTGGCACTGTATCAGCCCTTCCAGGTTGGCGATGTTGTTTCCCTTCCGGAAAAGAATGTGGCGGGAACGGTAAAAGAGATCACCTTCCGTCATACCGTGATCAAAACACTTGAAAACTTCGAAATCATCATCCCTAACAGTGTCATGAATACTGCGATTATTGAAGACAGGCAATACGGACAGGATATCTATTGCAAATTCATCACTTTGGCTGTCAGTTATGATACGGATATTCCTTTGATGAAAAAGACGATCCTGGAAGTGATTGCAGAGCAGGAGAAATTTATCGATATCCGTACGGAAGAAGAGCTGAATGATGATCTTGTGGTGATCCGTATCGATGATTTCCTGGACAGTGGTTTAAAAGTATTCTTCCCGGTACGGGCAAGAACGTTAAAAGATGTATTCATCCTGGCTTCAGATGTCAGAATCGGTGTATTAGAGGCATTCAGAAACAACGGAATTGAAATACCTTACAATAAAATTGAGATTGTAAATCGATGAAAACATTTTCATAAACAGATGATTTTTTTCAAAATTTTCAAAGACTTTCACAGAATTTCTATTGAAGATTTATCGGATTTTAGTAAAATGGATGTAGTAAGATTTAGCAAATGAGATTGGAGACGGTAATAATGGCTTTACTTGGACTTGTTTTATCAGTTAAAAATAGAAAAGAGAATGCTGTTTTCAATGTGTTTTGCTTAAATTTGAAGTGATTTTTTTGATGGATGCTTTATGTCCATCTTTTTTATCGAAAATATCTAATCCGAGCAAAAAGGAGGATACACACATGGATCAGACAAATCAAGAATTTTTCGATGCTGCTGCAAACGGTGATTTTGCGAAAGTTTGCGCACAGGTAGCCAAAGGTGCTGATGTAAATGTTGCTAACGGTGACGGCCGTACAGCTTTGATGAGAGCTTCCAAACGCGGATACGAGGACATTGTCCGCTACCTTCTGGATAATGGAGCTGACACAAGAGCACGCGACAAATACAACAAGACAGCATTAATGGGTGCTGCTAAAAAAGGACGTCTTGAAATCTGCAGAATGTTATTGCATGCCGGTGCAAATGTCAATGCGGCAGATAATAAAGGCCGCACATCCCTGATGAGAGCTGCTTTGTTAGGCGAACAGGAAGTCGTTGAGTATCTCGTTGAAAAAGGTGCAGATCTGAATGCTGCTGATGAACAGGGCAGAACCGCTTTGATGGAAGCTACAAATGCTTATAAGCCGGAAATCATCAAATATCTGATTGCGCATGGTGCAAATATCAACGCTGCTGATAACAGAGGATGCACAGCTTTAATGAGAGCTGCTTACAGCGGAATTCCGGAACTGGTACAGCTTCTGCTGGACAACGGTGCAGACAAGGAAATCAAAGATAACAGTGCAAATATGGCAATACACTACGTTCGTAAGGAATGCCTTGCAGACCTTAAGGACATTCTAAAATAATATAAAAGGAGAGATTGGAAATTATGCGTGATTATTTAGCTAATGAAGTCAGAAATACTGTTGTATTGGGACATTCCGGAGCCGGAAAAAGTACAGTCATTGAAGCTTGCCTGTTCTATACAAAAGCAATTGACAGTATGAGAAGAAACAATGATGGTACGACTGTCTTGAATTTTGACCCTGAAGAAGGCAAGAGAGGATTATCTGTTTACTGCCATCTCGCACCGGTTGAATGGAAGAACAAGAAGATCAACTTCATCGATACACCAGGTTATATGGACTATGAAGGTGAAGAGGCAATCGGTCTGGCTACAGGCGATAACGCTTTGATCGTTGTCAACGGCAAAGAAGGTATCGAAGCAGGTACAGAAAGAGCATGGAAAGAAGCTGCCAACAAGAGACATCTTCCGACAATCTTCTTCATCAACAAGATGGATGATCCGAATGCGCATTTTGAAAAAGTCATCGCTGAACTCAGAGAGAAATTCGGCAATACTGTTATCCCGTTTGAAATGCCGATTATCGAAAATGGTAAGGTTATCGGTTCCGTTAACATCCTTCGTAAAAAAGCATGGTACTATGCAGACAAGAAGGAACCAAAAGAAGTTCCTGCTGCTCTGGCTGATCAGGTTGAAGAATACTATGCAGAGCTTGCTGAAGCAATTGCAAGTACAGATGATGAACTCATGGAGAAATTCTTCGAAGGCGAAGAGTTTGATGAGCATGAAATCGCTAAAGGCCTGAGAATCGGCGCAAAGAATGGCGATATCCGTCCTGTTTACTGCGGAAGTGCAATTGATCAGACAGGTATTGAAAGACTGATGGATCTGATTACAGAATACTTCCCAAGCTATGCTGAAAAGGGCACAGTACAGGCACTTGATGCAAAAGATCAGCCTGTTGATATGGAAACAAACGAAAATGAAGCATTGTCCGCATTCGTATTCAAGACAATCGTTGACCCGTTTGTAGGAAAGATCTCTTACCTCAAGGTTATGTCAGGTGTTCTGACAACAGACAGCCAGGTATACAACTCCAAGAAAGATGCAAACGAAAAGATCAACCAGATCTACGTTATTAACGGAAAACAGCAGGTTGGCGTAGGAAAACTCTTCACAGGTGACATCGGTGCTGTTGTCAAACTGCAGAACACAGAGACAAATGATACACTGTGCACAAAGGCTAAGCCTGTACATTATCCGAATATCGAATATCCGGAACCGATGCTGGGATACGCTATCCGTCCGAAGACAAAAGCTGATGAAGACAAGCTCTCCGTCGGTATCCGTAACCTGATGCAGGAAGATGGAACAATCCGTCTCGACAACAATGCTGAAACACATGAGCAGGTTCTCTACGGACTCGGTGACCAGCACATTGACCTGATTCTCTCCAAACTCAAGGCTAAATACAAGGTTGATGTTGAAACAGCTACACCTACTGTTCAGTATCGTGAAACAATCCGCGGTAAAGCTGAAGCGCAGGGTAAATACAAGAAGCAGAATGGTGGCGCAGGCCAGTATGGTGACGTCTGGGTAAGATTTGAACCTACAGACAGTGAAGACATGGTCTTCGCTGAAGAAGTATTCGGCGGTGCCGTTCCGAAACAGTACTTCCCACCGGTTGAACAGGGTCTGAGAGACTGCATGGAGAGAGGACCTCTTGCAGGATATAAGGTTGTCGGCGTTAAGGCTACACTGTACGATGGATCTTACCACCCGGTAGACTCTAAGGAAGTTGCCTTCAAGGAAGCTGCAAGACTTGCTTACAATAAAGCTATGCCTGAAGCTAAACCTGTATTGCTCGAACCAATCGGAAAAGTTACAATCGTTGCACCGGAGTCCTACACAGGTACACTCATGGGTGACGTTACTAAGAGACGTGGACTGATCCTCGATATGCAGATGAATGATGAGGGTGATCAGGTGATCGTTGCTGAAGTACCGATCGCTGAGATGCAGACATATGCAATTGACCTGCGTGCTATGACACAGGGCAGAGGCAGATATGTAATGGCATTTGACAGATATCAGGGTGCTCCGAAGGAAGTCGCTGATAAAGTTATTGCTGCTGCAAAACAGAAGAACGCATAAAAATCCAAAAGCCTGTGAAAACAGGCTTTTTCACTATTTTTAGAAGGAAGGAGGCAAGCATGCCAAGAGGTGAATTTAAATACGATATTCTGCAATTATTTGATACAATTTCCGAGAATGAATCCAGCACGGGCAATATGTATGTCAAAGAAGTCAATCTGATTTCCTATAACGAAGGCAATCCTGTTTATGATATCCGCAACTGGACACTCATGAAGAACGGTGAAAGAAGAATGGGCAAAGGCATCACTTTGAATCTGGAAGAGATGAAAGCACTCAAAAACATTCTGAATGAGATGGAAGATCTCGAAGAGGAAGAATAATAAACAGCAGAAAATAAAAGCTTCAGGGTTTCCTGAAGCTTTTTTCCATTTTTGTAAATGCGTAAAAGTTCTTTCTACGCAACAGAACCAAGATTCTCGTGATGCATGATCTTGACATATCCCATTCGCTCATTTTCCAGCAAATTGAGATAATCTGAGGAACTCATAAATTCATGGATCACAGAGGATCCTGATTCATAATCCACTACAAAAATGGATTCTGAATCAACGTTTCTCATAATTTATCCTTTCTGTTTTTCACCAGCGGTATAAATATAATACCACTAACTTTTCGAAAATAAAGAAGAATATTACAAAAATTAAAAAATTTTTAACAAATATTAACGAAGAAGTCCCCTTCTTCTTACGAAGTGTAAAGAAGGGGATGAATTCGTATAGAAAATATGGTATAATAAATTCAGTCGTAAGGTCACAAAATGATAAATACTTCGCATAATATTACTGTTCT
>JAFYCG010000314.1 GCA_017539825.1 Solobacterium sp.
CCAGTTGATGCAGAATGATCCGATTCCTTTCTGTTTACCCGAAGAGGCAATGCGATGGACAACACCATAGGTATCATCTCCAAACCACTGTCCTTCCGTAATATCCCTGTAAGTCGGTTCAATATCTTTTCCGTAAAGGAAAAAGAATGTTCCGATGACCTGATCTGCATCATTCACGCATACATAGCTGTTTCCGTTTTGGATATCCTCTTCAATTTTATACTGCGGAGGCCAGCAGGTCGGTCCCCATTGGTTTGGGTTTCCATGTTCCTTCATGAACTGACGGGCATGCTCATAGATATTCATCACCTGTTCAAGATCCTGTTTCTTTGTTTTCCTGATTCTCATAATACGCTTCCCCTTGCATCAAGTATATCGCACAGTCATCTTTCATGCCTTAGATATGCATTTAACCGGCAGAGTAACAGAAGCCATTTGAAAAACAAGCCTGTTTTCTGGTGACGTTTGCCTCATATTCCTTTATAATGAAAATACGAAAAGAAAAAGGAGAAAATAATTTATGAGCTTTCCGAAGAATTTTTTATGGGGCGGTGCTACAGCTGCCAACCAGTATGAAGGCGGTTATTTAGAGGGTGGAAGAGGCCTTGCAACTTCTGACGCTATTAAAGGCGGAGATAAAGATCATCCTCGCAAATACACCGTGAAGACAAAAGAAGGAGAAATCCTCGAACTCTCACGTGAAGCTTCCCTTCCTGAAGGAGCTGTAGGATACATTATCCCTGACATTTACTATCCTTCTCACCAGGCTGTTGATTTCTATCATCATTACAAAGAGGATATTGCCTTATTTGCAGAAATGGGCATGAATTCTTTCCGTTTCTCCATGTCCTGGTCACGTGTCATTCCGGATGGCGTGGAAAAAGTCAATGAGGAAGGACTGGCATTCTATGATGCAGTTGTTGATGAATGCTTAAAGTATGGTATTGAGCCGATTGTTACCATTGCACATTTCGATGTACCGATGTATCTGGCTGATAATCTGGATGGCTGGATTTCCAGAAAGCTGGTTGACTACTTTGTCCATTTTGCAGAAGTATTGTTTGAACATTTCAAAGGCCGTGTCCGTTACTGGATGACATTCAATGAAATCAACATTCTCAGATCCTGGATGCAGTTAGGTATCCACTCTGTTGAACCGCAGGTACGTTATCAGGCTGACCATCATATCTTTGTGGCATCCGCTAAAGCAGTTGTACGCGGACATGAAATTGATCCGGAAAACAAGATCGGCATGATGGTTGCTTATGCACCAACCTATCCGCTGACATGCAAACCGGATGATGTCATGATGTCTATTGAAGAAATGAGAAAGAAAGAATTCTATATCGATGTACAGGTTAAAGGATATTATCCTTCCTACCAGTTAAAGTGGTTTGAAAGAAACAATGTGAATATCGAAATGGAAGAAGGCGATCTGGATATCATTGCCAAGGGAACTGTTGATTACATCGGGTTCTCCTATTACATGTCCAACACAGCTTCTGCAGATCCAAATGCAGAAAAGATCGGTGGAAACCAGGTATTCTCCGGAAAGAATCCATATCTGGAAGCTTCCAGATGGGGCTGGCAGATTGACCCGATGGGATTGAGAATTTCTCTTTGCCAGATGTATGAAAGATATCATATCCCGCTGATGATTGTTGAAAACGGCTTAGGCGCACTGGATGTTGTGGAAGAAGACGGCAGCGTTCATGACCAGTACCGCATCAACTACATGCGTGATCATATCAAGGCTATGAAAGATGCCATCGAACTGGATGGTGTTGAACTCTGGGGCTATCAGCCATGGGGCCATATCGATCTCGTCTCTGCCGGTACAGGTGAAATGAGAAAGCGTTACGGATTCATCTTCGTTGACAGATATGATGACGGAACAGGAGATTTCTCCAGAAGAAGAAAAGACTCCTTCTACTACATGCAGAAGGTTTACAAGTCAAACGGAGAAGACCTCGACTAAAACGGAACAGGAGCAAAACTCCTGTTTTTCTTTTGTCAGTCTTTTCATTATTCTTTTCTCTGATATTGTTAGTTTTAATCATATATGACATAATAAAAGTAATTAAACATTATTTTTACCAGAGTATAATTTTGCACCGGAACCAGGAGTTTATATGAAGCCAAAAGAGTATTTGCTTGAAGCCATCCATTCCCTCTCAAAAAAACATCCATTTGACGACATTACTGTTGAAATGATACTCCGGGAAGCAGATGTTTCCAGAGGCACATTCTACAAATACTACAGAGATAAATATGATCTAGCCAACTCTTATTATTCAGACTATGTCAGCTCGCACATTCTGACAAAATATAACGGTCAGAACTGGGAAGACTGTTTAAAGGAAATGCTTCTGTTTATCAAACAGAACCAGGACTATTTTCAAATCATGATCAGTAACTGCAGAACAGATTTTCGGAGCTTTATCTCTTCGTTTGGCCTGAAACGATATCAAAGAGTATATATGCATAATCTGGGTATCAGCCAATTGAGTCAGGAACAGATTTATGAGCTTGAATTTTACAATGCAGGATGTGTCAGAATTTTTTCTCTGTGGATTGAAAACGGCTGCAACATTCCGATTGAAAATCTGGTGAAGATGTTTTTCTCACTGATGCCGGAAAAATTTACATCCATTCTCTATTCCAATCCGGTAGAAACAGGAAGCGATTAAACACTTCCTGTTTTTTTACGGATTCACATAAATAATCCCGCATTTTCTGCGGGATACTTTTTGTCATTCAATTACACCGGTTTCTGCGATCTTCTTATACCAGTAAGCACTCTTTTTCGGATAACGCTTCTGTGTTTTGAAGTCAACATAGAATAGACCATAGCGCTTCTCGTATCCGTTGGACCAGGAGAATACATCCATTAACGACCAGATGAAGTAACCCTTCACGTTAGCCCCGTCCCTGATAGCGTCCGAAATGACATTCAGATGCTGACGGACATAATCGATTCTCGCATCATCGTAAACGGTATTATCGACAAACTCGTCTTTATAGCCAAGACCGTTTGCGGTGATATAGATCTTCTTGTAGTTAGGATAATCTCTTCTGACACGCATGATCTGATCATACAATCCCTGTGGCCAGATCATCCAGTCCCAGTCGGTTCGCGGAACATCGACATCGAATTCACGGCGTCCGACACCTTTGATCTGATAGACCGAACCGCCTTTATCACCCTTTGCGTTGTGGGTGATTTCTGTTTCCCCGTCGAAAGCTCTCATCCAGTCACTCATGTAGTAATTAATACCCAGGAAATCGTTGAGATCTTTTGCAGCTTCGAGAACTTCGAAGTCTTCTTTTCTAAGATCCAGAGCTCCTCCGTTTACTTCCAGGATATACATGACACCTTCCATTGTGTGCTCGGAATAATGCCCGAGATACGTCGCATCCAGGATAAAA
>JAFYCG010000005.1 GCA_017539825.1 Solobacterium sp.
ATAAGAACTCTGTACGGAACAGACCAACACCTTCGCCGCCATTCTCTTTAACGCCTTCAACATCTGCAGGTGAGCCGATGTTTCCAACGAGGAGAACTTTGTGTCCGTCTGTAGAAACAGATGGCTGATCTTTCATAGCTTTGAGAGCTTCTTTTTCAGCCTTGTATTCTTCACCCTTCTTTGTATATTCAGCAACCTGTTCTTCAGTCGGGAAAAGAATGACTTCGCCGTTAATAGCATCCAGAATAACCGGATCGCCATCGTTAGCAGCATCGAGAATGCCTGTTACACCTACAACTGCAGGGATTTCAAGAGAACGAGCCATGATAGCACTGTGGCTTGTACGTCCGCCGATTTCTGTAGCAAAACCTTTTGCGAATTCCTTGTTCAGGGAACCTGTGTCAGATGGTGTCAGGTCCTTAGCTACGATAATAACCGGTTCATCAATTGTAGCGAGATTTGGAATAATCTTACCGCAGAGATTGCACTTAAGACGGAAAGTAACGTCCTTAATATCTGCAGCTCTTTCTCTCATATAAGCATCTTCCATGGATTCGAAGATTGTGATCATCATGTTAGCAACCTGCTCTGTAGCAAATTCAGCATTAACAGAATCATTCTTGATCATATCTTCAATCTGTCCACGTAATTCAGGATCACCCGCCATCATCAAATGAGCATCAAATACTGCGAGTTCTTCCGGAGCAAGACTCTTGGAAGCTACTTCTTTGATCTTTTCGATGTCAGATATTGTTTTTGTGAAAGCTTCATCGAGTTTCTTCAATTCTTCTTCAGCAACAGCATCTTTGCGAGTGATTTCCAGCACAGGTTGCTGGAGTTTGTAGACTTTTGCGACAGCAATTCCTTGTGACGCAGCAATTCCTTTAAGCATTTTTGCATTTCCTCCTGTATGCATTCTATTTCCGTATTCAGCCTGTTATCGATAAATTGGTAACGTTTTCATAAATTTACAGCATACACCTGATTTCAGAATCCGATCCGGATGAGGAGCGGCATCGGGAATCAGTATATTACGGCATATTATTCTAACCGCTTGCAATCATTCAATTTTTACTGAACACTTCTTATTAATATACTATCATTATTCAAATATTTAGTAAAGTTCTCAATTTCCGCGGTATATAAAATAGAGCCAGGAAGATATAAAGAATTTCTCTTTTTTTACTTTTTTTATATGATATCAACTTGCAAGAATGTATTTCTGGCTTCATCCGGAGTGATTTCTATTTTATGCCCTTTGTTTCTTCTGGTTCCCGTGTTCGCCATCCTTATCACTCTTCCCCATGAAGTTTTAGTATCCGTCCCTTACAATGAAAACGCAAAGATCAGATCTATTCATTTGTGCATGCATAATAAGAGTATAGTTCTATCCCTTCACCTTTGTGTATTTCATCTTGTTCATAACAGGTTTTCGTAAATACCTATGTACACCCATTCGTTCAAAACGTCATCTTATCAGAAATCCAGACTCTGAATGAATTCCTCAACTGCTTCTTTCTTCATGCGGTAATAAACAGATCGGGAGAAATACTTCTCATACCAATCCGGGTTTTTCTTTTCCAGAAATTCATTCTGGATGATAAAACGTGTGGAAGCAGAACAATCTTTCAGACAGCGATCCACAATGTAAACCCAGTTTCTGTCTCCGTTAACCAGCAGACTGTTTCTGTTTTCCGAACTGACATAATCATAAACATCCATTCTTTTCCTGGATTTCTGATAAATCTCTCCCATGTAAGCAGCAAGTTTCAGCTTTGCAGCATAATCGAGTTTTTTATTGTCCAGCATCTTCTTCCCTCCTTATTCAACTCTTGCTTTATCTATGATGTTTTTGAAGAAACCCGCTTTGAATCACTTCATGCGCAGATCTTAAATACTTCTCTGAATCTGGATCTGCAAATCCAACAAGCTTTCTGTTGCCTTCATAAAGGATATGATTTCTGTTATCCCTGCTGTCATACTCCGTCATTCTCTGACGGGAATTCTGATATGCTTTACTCATGTAAGAAACAATCTTATGCTTTGCTTTACAGTTCATCTTTTTGTAGTCTGACATTCTGTTTTCTCCTCTTCATCCGCTATCTTAGCCAAATTGCATTTTGGATGAAACACAGGTTCCAATCTGATTGGATTTTTCGCAAAAAAACATGAAAAAATCCAATTAAATTGGATTTTTCATCATATATCCGGTCATTTTTCTGAATTTATGAAAAAAGGAATGGCAAAAAAAAGGGAATCATGTACAATAATAACGTTCTGGGAAAAGGAGTTTTACATGTCATTGAAAACGGAAACCACTCTGTCATACAAGCGTATATTCATCTCCATTTTATTATTGATTCTGATTCCTGTAACCGCAAATCTGGTTGACCGGTTCGTTGATCAGTATGACATATCACTGATGTTCTCTTTTAATATACTGGCGTCAATTCTGATTATGTATGACTGGAATCTTTTTTTCATCCACTTTGACCGTTCAAGAAAAAGCATCATAGACACATTGTTGTTTGTCTTTATAGGCTTTATGCTGATTACCTTATGGACATATCTGGGCACGAGATATCTGCGGATTGATCCGGTTGTACCTCCTACTTCGGTTCTTGTTGCCTATGGTTATGCACGTCCGGGAATGCTGATTGCTTACAGTGTTATGAGTGCAGCATCATTTGGCATATGCTTTAAATGCCTGACAGACCATATCAATGTCCACAACAAAGAATTTCAATCCATCCTTCTTTCAGGATTATTGTATGGACTTGTATATACCCTGATCTTTACTTCATGGCAGCCGATCCTTCTTGCACGGGCTTACCTGTTTTATGCAATACTGACGATTATATTTGCCTATCTGTACAATCAGACACATTCCATTATCCCGGGAATTATATCATTAAGCATTGTCTATCTTCTCATTATGGTAATGCCGCTTCTCTAAGCATAATAAAAGGTCGAATTCATCGACCTTTTCATTTATGCTTCTTTTTCTACTTCCAGCAAGCCATAACCGCCGTTGCTTCTGCGATAGACAACTGCCATACGGCCTGTTTCATCATCTGTATAAATGTAGAAAGTGTGACCGCTCAGTTCCATCTGCATGATTGCTTCGTCCAATTCCATTTCTTCAGCCACGACAGTTTTTGTTCTTACAGGAATGGATTTTTCTTTTTCTTCCTGTTCAGCTTCTGCAATAAATGCATTTGCTAAATGTTCACGGTGTCTTCTTGACAATCTTGTTTTTTGTCTGCGGATCTGATCTTCCAGTTTATCAAGGGCCAGGTCTACTGCGGAATAGAAGTCATCATCAACCACTTCCGCTCTGAGAATGCCTACTTTGGTTGGAATAGTCACCTCTACTTTCTGTGAACCAGGATAAACTCTGGCTACCACTCTTGCGATGGTATCGGGATCAATCAGCAAATACTTGTCCAAAACGGATAATTTCGCCTCAATTTTGTCCCTCATTGCAGATGTCACTGTAATATTCTTACCGACAATTTCGAACCTCATTCTGTTTACCTCCTGTCTAGTATGATTGTTCATCTGCCTGTTGCAGTTAATTATATTTTCATGGTTTTATATCTACTTTTATTTAACCATGTTCTATGCAAAAAGAAAAGAGAATCTTTTTCTTTTTACAAGATTTTCTGATTCTCTTCTTCAAACGGATGCATTTGTGCAAGCTTTTCCAGCCATTGATAAACAACGATCATTGCATAGGAATCCATCTGGCAGTATTCCTTTAAATCACGGACAATCTTTTCAAGATCCTGATCATCTTCACTGTGATCCAGATGCCTCCATTGGAATACAGCTTCCATTCCCTGTCTTATATCCAGATCCCTGTATCCTTTTTCATCCAGGAAGCCCATAATACATTTCAATGACCATTGCCCTTTCATTGCAGTATTGTATACGGTACCGGTCATAAACGGTATCTGCAGGTCTTCCAGACGATCGCGCATGTTCAACAGTTTCGCACGATATTCCGGGAAAGTGTCCGCCAGTTCCTGCAGACGAAGCTTTTCAGCACCTTCTGCATTATAGGCAATAATCGTCCCGTCTTCAGGAATATCCCTGATCAGATGTTCCGCCATATCCTTGCGGTCATCATGGATGGAGAGATATACCTCTTGTGTAATTGTTCCGTCTTCATGCAAAACATGCAAAGAGTATTCAAACGGCAGAACATCATACGGATGCATTCCCTCATAGGGAGGAATCGCAAATCTTTCCCATTCAAAATCCAGAAATGCAATCGGATAATGAATATCAGAAAGCCATGATCTTAAAGCCATACGGTCTACAAATAATCCGTTCTGTCTGTCTGCCATAATCTGGGAATACTGCTGGCGGAATCCTTCCAGATGATGAATATCCGTATCCCGAAGATACAACCTTCCCTCATTTTTCATCGCATATTTATACTGCGAAGAGATCAGTGTCAGAATGGAATTCGCCGGTTCCTCCATCTCTTCCGGGAAACACTGCTCATAGTATTTACATTTCTGACGAATGGTACACTTTGATGTGCGCACAGGTTGAGACAGCGTATAACGATTGGTCTCTTCCATCCTTTTTAAAAGTCCGGTCAGATCCTCCATTTTCTCACAGATTGTTTCCTTTACCGGTAAAGTCGGATTGTTTTTATGATTATAAAAATATGAGGAAATGATGAACAGAGCATCCGGATCAATTTCCTTTCCCCGGACATATTGTGCATTCAGATGAATCACATAATAGTTCTCCAGCTGAATACCCAGATTTTCCAACACCCAGATCGTATCACAGTAAAACTGCAGATCATCAGCATGAGGATACAAACCTGCGAAAAGAAAATAGATATCCCAACTGTCCTCGTTTTTATGCAGAAAAGGAACTTTGATGCGCAGATTCTTATATTCAAAACGCGCTTTTACCAGCCATTCATAAGTATTTAAGGCTTCTAATGCTTTCGTTGGCGCATCACCTTTCTGGCCAAGAAAGCATTCCTGAACCCCAAGCTTCTGTGCTGCGATTGCCGTTATTTCCTCATCCAGTCTCACATAAGGCTGAAAAGCTCCTTTTGGAGCTTCCGTTTCATTCACAAAATAATGCGGACATTTTGTATACTTTTTACAATCTGAAATATGATACATAATCCCTTACCTTTCCAACATGTCCGCTATCATTACAGCATTTCCGATCTTTCTGTATCTTACTTTTACAAAATCTCCGGCTTCAATACTGTCATCTCCACGGAAACGCACACAACCGTCTATATCATCCGGTGCATGTATTTTCGATCTGCCGATATACATTCCTGTTAACGGGTCCCTGCTTTCAACAAGAACTTCATCTTCCCTGCCAATCCATTGCGCAAAACGTTTATCAGCAATTTCCTTCTGCAAAGCCATGACTTCCTGTTTGCGTTTCTGTTTCACTTCTTCAGGAACATCATCCTCCATTTCATATGCCGGTGTATCCTCTTCGCTCGAGAAGGTAAAAGCTCCCAAATGATCCCATCCGGCAAGTGATATCATGCTGAGATTCAGTGCATGATCTTCTTCTGTTTCATGCGGAAATCCACAAATAACAGTTGTACGAAGAATCGCATCCGGCAGTTGCCTGCGAATTGCCTCGACTCTTTCCAGAATCAGTTTTCTGTTGCCTCTTCGATGCATTGCACGCAGCATATTATCACTGCCATGCTGAACAGGAATGTCAAAATAAGGCAGTATATGTTTGGAATTCCTGATTGTTTCAATCAGGTCATCAGGTATCTCATCCGGATAAAGATACAGAATTCTGATCCATTTGACACCTTCGATTGCATCCAGTCTTTTTAACAGATGGGAAAGATGAAGCTGTCCGTCAATATCATATCCATATCGGGAAGAATCCTGGGCTATCAGATTCAGCTCTTTTACACCATTTTGTACAAATTTCTCCGCTTCTTTTACGATTTCATCTTCCGGATAAGACCGGAGCGGTCCGCGAATCAATGGAATGGCACAATAGCTACAGCGATTGTCACAACCGTCTGCAATTCTCAGATATGCCATCCATGGTTTTCCGGAAAGCATGCGTGGTGCTTTCCCGTAACTGTTGATGATTCTGACACCGAGTTCTTCTGTCAGTATTTCATGCAGGCGGTTGTATTCATCAATCGCAATAAAGCGGTCTACTTCAGGCATCTCCTCTTCCAATTGTGCTTTGTATCTTTGCGCAAGGCATCCCATGACAATCAGTTTCTTTAATTTTCCGTCTTTGAAATCAGCGACAT
This sequence comes from Solobacterium sp., assembly GCA_017539825.1. Lineage (GTDB taxonomy): Bacteria > Bacillota_I > Bacilli_A > Erysipelotrichales > Erysipelotrichaceae > Bulleidia. Next base: position 6,284 of record JAFYCG010000005.1, read on the forward strand.
CCAGAATGGTATCTATCGCCTCTTTTTTTGCCGGCTCGATAAAACCGCATGTATTGATAATAATAGCATCTGCATCACTGCGATCGGTTATAATTTCCACACCGCTTTCATTCAGCATGCCCAGCAGATGTTCTGTATCAACAAGATTTTTTGCACAACCCAAAGATATTACGCCAACTTTCATGTTTTCCTCTGCAACTTTCCGAACAATATCATATCATGAACAGATTTGAAATGTTAATCCGCCAATGATCCAAACGGATCCCATGGAAGAAGTTCAATCGGTTCTTCTTCAAGAACTTTCAGCAGCTCTTCTCCGAGATATTTCTTCGGCACAAAAGCTTCATAGACATATTTGTCAAACCATGTATCCGAGCATAGATAATATCCTTTATTTGCGGTTTTGTCACCCCATGAATTCTCTATTTTCCATCTTGTCGGCTTTCCGTTTACGAGATTAACACCTGTAAATACCATCGCATGGTTCATGGCACTGTGTCTTGTATCCAGCATTTCTTCCTTTGTCATATCGAGATGCATATCAAATGTTCCGGCATAATCAAACAGACGGTCATCCCATAATCCGCTCTGACGGTCACCGTCTTTTCCGCAGTCACAGCCAAACCATACCAGCTCGCCATTCTGCAGCTGCTTCAGAACCAGTTCTTTGAATTCCTCTATCGGAAGATTCAGAAAGCGGATCGGATTTCCATCTATAACATTACCGAGATATTTTACAGTGTACATCTTATGAAACGGCTTATCCTTGGTTGGACCGTTTATGATTCCTACATAATCATCAAGATCCACATCAAAATAAGAATGGTAAAAATCCAGAGGTGTCACATCATATTCAGCATGATATTTGTCTTCCTTGTCAGCATATTCAAATGTGAATGATGCAGGCGGCATGCCAAAACAGGATACGATCAGTCTGTAGCATTCTTCCAGACATTCTTTCTTCCGCTCAACAATCTGGTCCTTGTTGCCTGTGCGGGCAAGTTTTTCCGCTTCAGATGCAAATCTGCGCAGACGCAGATTCAACAGTGCATTCATATTGCGTGTGTTAGAGGACTGGAATGTTTCAGGCATAGCTGATTTCGGGCAAAGTCCGTATTTCTTGACGATGCTGACAAACATATCCCACTGACCGCCATCGGAAATGCCCTGTTCCAGAAGATAACGCTTGGTTTCACTGCCCATCGGTGCATCAGCTTCGGCAATAATTGCTTCCAGAAAGAAATTTGTTTTTTCCAGCTTGTCATAAAATGCAATAAAGTTCTGTGACAGTTCAAACTCTTTAATACCGTACTTTTTGCCAGCCATCTCGCGCAGTACATTCAGTGCGGAGAAGATCCAGCATCTGCCGGATTTCTGCTGGCTCGTCGCAGACATCGTTTTGATATCGATGGAAAAGAGATTCGGATTATCAGATACAGATTGAAAATCTCTGCTGATCGTTCCGATATCGTTCATCAGTAAAGCATTTCTGACAATACGCGCTTTATCATCCTTGAGATAGGATTGTTTCATTGCGGATAATTCTTCCAGATTGATAGATTTCATACAACACCTCATCCTAATGATCAATATTGTACTACTTTTTCACCTCTTTAGGGAATTTATCCACTTTTTTGCCTGTCACAAGCAGGCGATCATCCCTTTTTCCCTCAATGCATGTAAACAGAATGATATAGTCATCTTCCGTTGTCAGACGGGTAGCGGACTGAATCAGATTATGACTGTCCAGATAGGAAATGAATTTTCTGTATGCATGAATATCATCATCTGCTTTTCTGAGCAGAGCTGTTTCCTCCATATCAGACACAGGCATATCAACGATATGCGTAATAACATATTCATAATGTTGCTGATACATGTCCAGTGTAAAATGACTGTTCTTTTCAAATACATGCTGATCCTTCAGGCGGTGAAGCGGCGAAAACATGTCCTGATCATCGTAATACAGCGTATGACCGTAAATGATAATACCGGGATCATCTATCTGATTTCTCACATCCAGAAACAGCGATCCTTTTGTACTGCTGTTTCCCTTTGGATCATGATTTAAATAAAAGGAATTATCCTCACCTTGCACTACAGGCAGTTCGATCAGGCCGCTGTGAAATCTCAATAAGCCGGTTTCACCTGTATGCATTTCATAATCTCTGTCTGTAAGATCTTGTATGGAATTTCTTATAAGATCAGTTCCGGCGGTCAATGAATCCTGATAAGAATACCACAACAACAAAAAGGATAATGATGCATAGCCAGCCAGAAAGAGCTTTATTTTTTTGGCCTGTTTGTCATACAGAAAGTGCCGCATAGAACCGTTAAAAGAACAATCCAGAAATAAAAACTGCGCCTGATACCGGTATCAGGGACTTTTGCCTCATCATACACTGTAATAACAATATGATCCTGATCGGAAAAAGTGTAATCCTCTTTTACCTCTACAGGAAATACGGATGAATTCAGATGATATCCATCGGGGGCTTTAGTTTCTTTTACGGTATATCCTTCCTCATCATAAGGCAAAACGATATATGCCGTTCCGTTCCTGTCTGTAGTACAAACCGCTTCCTTTCCGAATATGTCTTTTGCCACTTCCCCGTTTTTGTAAATCGTGATCTCTGCATCGGAAAGCCCTTTCCCGCTTGCCGTGCTTTTCTTTTCCAGCCTGATATAAACATTCTTTGGCTCATCAATCATCCGAATGGATTGCGGATGATCTTTTTTTCCGTCTATCCGAAGATAAATATCTTCAGCACAGGCATAACCAAACGGTGCTTCCTTCTCATGCAGGATGTATGTTTCATCTCCTTTGACATATGCAGAAATATCCTGTATTTCTCCTTCTGTATGCCATTCATGAATCACATTTTTATCTTGATCCAGCAGCTGTAAAACCGCCCCTTCAAGATATCTTCCGGACGGTGTGATCTTGCCGATGCCTGTATTGGTTGTTTCATCCATCATTGTGATTGTAATCGGTTCATCATTGCCTTCCAGCGGCATCTGAAAGACAATATCCGTCGCTTTATATACCCCTTCAACATATTCGCTTTCTTCAAGACGATACTGATGTCCTCCGGTTACAATGCCTTTTAATTCAATCGGTACATCTGTTGTCTTCCATCCTTCCTCCGGAGAAACAGGAATGATATTTTGCGGATCTGTTTCATCCCATAATTTCAAAGTTACCCCAGCCACAATTTCTCCGGTTTTGTCATCGATTTTCTTCAGAAGAACTTTTGTTGTCTGATCGATCATGTCATGAATGATGATGTCATCCTGCTGCGTGTATTCATCCACCGTAAAAGAAACATCTTTTGCAATATAGTGGCCGTCTACAATTTCTTTTTCATGCATGGTATAGGAATGTCCGGGAACAACAACCTCCGAAAGGTCATGTTCTTCAAGTACGGATGTCCACTCATCGACAATCTCACCTGTTTCCTGATCGGTCAATGTGATGACTGCCCCTTCAAGCATCTGTCCGCTTTCATCCACTTTTCGTGCCTTGATATCTATGGTTTCATCAATCATGTCTTTGACAATCACTTCCCCCGGATCATAGAGATCGACGGTAAAGGTCTCATCTTTGGCAATGTAATGTCCTCTTACATATTCTTCTTCATGCAGTGTATACGTTTTTCCTGCTTCCACATAAGAGGAGATATCCCAATCGTTCAGAACAGTCTCGGTTTCAGCAATCCTGTTATTTTCTTCATCCAGAAGAACCAGCTTTGCCCCTTCAAGACGATTTTGCGATTCATCCATTTTACGGACTTTGATTCTGATGGATGGATCCACCATTTGTATTTCTATCGTTTTCCCGGGATTTTCAGCAGGTATTTCAAACGTCATATCCTTTGCCATATAACAGCCCGGTAATGGTTTTTCCTCATGAAGAACATATGTTTTTCCCGCTTCCAGAATACCCTTAATCCTTTCAGGTTCTGATCCGGAAACAAAAGAGTAAACAGGCTGATCTTCAGATAGTATGGTCAAGGAAACACCTTCCAGCATCTTTCCCGTTTCATCCGTTTTACAGATAGATACATCCGTCTGATCATCAATCATTGTTATGGTAACTTCACTTTCATCATATTCGCTGACACGGAACTCTTTTTTTCCACAGACATAATACCCTGCCGGAGCTTCAGTTTCCCGCAAAAGATAGGCATGATTTGCGGAAAGGGAATACACATCCCTGACATTTCCATCCGTCACCCATTGTTCTGTAATGATCTCATTTTCCGGATCGGTAATATCCACAATCTGCATGTGTGCACCGATGACGGGATTTCCTTCAGAATCCTTTTTGACTGCATGATAGACAATCCGCCTGTTGGTAAAAGTTACTGTGACATATTTTCCTCCGTCATCTGTTCGTTCCGGCACTGTGAATTCTTTATAGACTGCCTGATTTCCGCTGACGAGCTTTGCAATGTCTGACAATCTGTATTCTTTATCGTCAACGACAGGAC
>JAFYCG010000315.1 GCA_017539825.1 Solobacterium sp.
GCGGCGTTGTTGTAAGAAAAAAAGAAGAAGGCATTGAAATTGACCTGTATATTATTGTCAGCTTTGGCGTAAAGATTTCAGAAGTCGTTCAGGAAGCACAGAAGAAGGTGAAATATATTCTTGAGAAGTCTTTGTCACAGGAAGTCATTGCGGTTAATGTTTTTGTGCAGGGCGTCAGAGTCATTGCGTAACGGAGGCTTTTATGGACAAGTTGAATGGTCAAATTTTAAAAGGAATGCTGGAGAGTGCCTGCAATAATCTGAATAATCACAAAAAAGATGTTGATGCATTGAATGTATTTCCTGTACCGGATGGCGATACGGGAACAAACATGTCTCTGACATTTACAAACGGTATTAATGAAGTAAGAAAAAGCGGATCCGATTCTCTTCCGGTTGTTGCCAAGACATTGAGCAGGGGTTTGCTGATGGGTGCAAGAGGTAACTCCGGTGTCATCCTGTCACAGATCTTCAGAGGCTTTTATCAGTCGGTAAAAGAGCAGGAAGAGCTGGATGTGCCTGCTTTCTCTGCTGCGCTTTCTAACGGTTCCAGACTTGCCTATAAAGCTGTTATGCGTCCTGTTGAAGGAACGATTTTGACGGTTATCCGTGAAAGCAGCGAAGCAGGTGTAGCATTTGTACAGGAAAATCCGGAATGTACATGGAAAGAATTCATCGACCTGATCGTCAGTGAAGCAAATGCTTCATTGGAAAGAACACCGGAATTATTGCCTGTATTAAAAGAGGCGCATGTCGTTGACTCAGGCGGAAGCGGTCTTTTGAAAGTCTTGGAAGGATTCCAGGCGTATATTGACGGCAAGCCGTTTACATCTGATTCTGTAATCGAAGTCAGGAAGGAAGAAAAATCCGAGAAGGCTTCCGGCTACCGCACAGAGTATATTCTTGCCCTCAACAGTCAGGGAAAGACTTCCTTTAAGGAAGAAAGAGTTCGCAAGTCTTTGGAGAAGATCGGCAACAAGCTGACATTGATCCAGGATGGCGATCTGATCAAACTCCGCATCAATACGATGATGCCAGGTGAAATCCTGACACTCGGACAAAGATATGGTGAATTCCTGAAGGTGCAGATCGAGAATATTCAGGATGAACTGAAACCTTCTCTGCTGGATGAGCCGAAGAAGGAAGAGGAAGAAAAACCTGTCGAGATGAAGGAATACGGCATGATTGCTGTTGCAGCAGGAGATGGCTTAAAGGCATTGTTTACGGACTATCGTGTGGATGTTGTTGTCTCCGGCGGCCAGACCATGAATCCATCTACAGCGGATTTTGTAAAGGCAATCGAAGAGATACCGGCAAAGCATATCTTTATCCTTCCGAACAACTCCAATATCATCATGGCCGCAAAACAGGCTGCTGAAGTGGCAAAGGGAAAAGATGTTTATGTATTTGAAACAAAATCAATCCCTCAGGGACTGAGTGCATGTATCAATTTCAATCCGGAAGATACAGTTGAGGCAAATATCAATTCCATGAGCGAAGCTATTTCTCATGTTGTTACAGGCCAGGTAACTTATGCGATTAAAGATACATCGATTGAAGGCAAAGAAATCCATTCAGGTGATTACATGGGCCTGCTGGGAAAAGAAATTGTCTTTACAGGCAAGGATAAGATGGAAGCTGTCAAGGATCTGATCAACCGCATGTGTCAGGAAGATACGGAAATCATTACACTCATCAAGGGTGAAGATGCTACAGATGCAGAATGTGAAGAAATTCAGAAATACATCGATGAAAACTATGATATCGATGTAGATCTGGAAGACGGCGGTCAGCCTGTCTACAGTTTTATCATCGGTGCAGAATAAGCTTTGGAAATTCCAAAGCTTTTTTTGTGGAAAGACATTTGAATTCAATGCATAATAAGAGGTAGGAAAGGAGGTTGTAAAATGAAAAGA
>JAFYCG010000316.1 GCA_017539825.1 Solobacterium sp.
CATCGATCATCGAGAAACTGATCAGCTCCGGGTACGTGATAAGGAAGGGCAGAAAGCTATTACCGACGGAAGATGGAATCCGTTTGATCATGCTCATTCCTGATGTAATCAAGTCTCCGAAACTGACTGCTGACTGGGAAAACACACTTCTGCAGATGGAAAGAGGAAAGTGCGAACCGGAATTATTTCTGGAAGACATCCAGAGATTGGTTTGTGATTTGGTGACAGAATATAGCACTGTTTCTGCAGAAGATGAGAAACTCTTCTCTTCTGCCCGTAGTGCGATTGGCAAGTGTCCCAGGTGCGGGAACACGGTTTATGAAGGAAAACGAAGTTACTACTGTTCTGACAGAAGCTGCGGTTTCTGTATATGGAAAGAATCAAAATCTCTTTCTGCCATGAAGAAGAAAGTGGATCTTCATATGGCTAAGGAACTGCTCGAAACTGGCAGAACACATGTTAAAGGATTGTTCTCGCCGAAGAAAGGGACCCGGTTTGATGTAGATCTGGTTTTGGAGGATACCGGAGAGCGTGTGAATTTAAAACTTGATTTCCAAAAGGAGGTAAGGAAACAGTAATGAATGGTATGGATTTTGAAGAATTCAAAAAGTGGGCAGAGGGCAACGTCAAGTTCTTCCTGCCGGAAAGTTACAAGGATGCAAAAATCGATATTTATGATGTGGTAAAGACAGGTGCTTCCTATACAGGGATGACAGTTCGAAATGAAGGACAGAAAGTCGCGCCCGCAGTCAACCTCGACACAGCTTTTGAGGCATATCAGAATGGATCCCAGTTGTATGAAATTGGTGTCAATATGGCAGAGATCATTCAGGCTAAGCAGCCGGAATTGAATACCGATATCTTTGACAATTATGAAAAACTGAAGAATAACCTTTTCATCAGAGTGTGCAATACGGAAGAAAATGCTGAAATGCTGAAAAATGTTCCTCATACCGATGTGGCAGATCTTTCTGTTACCTACCATGTTATGGTTGAAAACAACCATGACAGCATTGCCAGTGCAACAATAACAAACGCAATGCTGGAAAGTTTCGGTGTCAGCAAACAGCAGCTTCATGAGGATGCTGTGAAAAACAGCCAGGTCATTCTTCCGGCAAGGATGGATACGATACTGAATATGCTGCAGAGTCTGAATGGAATGGGTGATGCGGAATATGAAATGGGTCACATGGCACCACCAGAAATGATCGTTATTACAAATCAGCTGGGTGTGAATGGTGCAGCAGCATTCTTCTATCCTGATTCCATGGACAAGATTTCTGAGCAGCTTGGCGGTAACTTCTTCATGCTGCCGTCAAGTATTCATGAAGTAATTGCTGTTCCAACCGGAGACAAAGATTACAGGGATCTTGAATCGATGGTCAAACAGATCAATGCGATGCAGGTGGCTAAGGAAGATCAGCTGTCCAATCATGTCTATCATTATGATTCCAAGGAGAAAATCTTTGAACTTGCCTCGAAGCATGAGGAAAGAATACATGGAAAAGAAAAGGGATCCCTTCTGGGAAAACTTGCTGAAAAGAAAAAGGAAGCAGCCGTTATGAATGAGGCGGCTCCGGTCAAACACAAGGTCAGTGAACGAGGTATGTAATGAGGAAACCATGAATACTGTTAAGCAGAATGCAGATGCTGTCCGGCAGAATGAACGAATCATGAAGTATTATGAAGCTCTTGCTCAGAAAGCGGGAAAACATGAAACTGACAAAAGCGGAAAAAGAAACGATCATTAATTTCAATGAAGAAGAGGATTTCGCAGACATATACACCAGCAACTCTCATCTGAAAAACAGACTTGCCGAGATCTATAAAGATAATCCGGAATCCTGTCAGCTTGAATCTAAGGATGTTTATGGGTTTGTCAGATACCGTATTGATAAGAATCTGATTTCAGTACGGAAGCCCTGGAGCATGGAATCCAGGCAAAAGGCAAAAGAGAGGATGCTGTCGGCGGGAGTAACTCCTCCGAGACGAAATGCATAAGGCAGAAAACTGCCAAAAAGGATAGTGAGAAAAGGTTCGGGGATAGTTTATTCATGACTGTCCTCGTCTTTCTTTTTAAGGGAATCATTTCCCGGAAAGGATGGATAATGAGCGAAAACAAACAGATAGACAGGGTCAAAGAGATCACCGACCAGCTGGAGGCAGGTATCCAGGATCTCTTTGAATCTGATCGCTACCGGCAATGGTTAACGACCATGTCACGATTTCATAATTACTCGTTGAACAACACTGTACTGATTGCAATCCAAAAACCAGACGCAACTCTGGTCGCCGGATACACCGCATGGCAGAAGCGGTTTGGAAGACAGGTCAACAAGGGTGAGAAGGGAATCAAAATACTTGCCCCGGCACCATTTAAGGCAATGGTACAGATGGATAAGATCGATCCTGCTACACAGCTGCCTGTCTTGGATGAAAATGGGACACCGGTAAAAGAGGCGCAGGAAGTCATAAGACCGGCGTTCAAAGTGGTCAGCGTTTTTGATGTGTCACAGACAGATGGAAAAGAGCTGCCTACGATCGGGGTTAATGAGCTGACCGGTGATGTAGATAAATTTGATGCATTATTTGAGGCTCTTAAGCGTACATGCCCAGTTCCAATCGGATTTGAAAATATTCAGAATGGTGCCAAGGGCTATTATCATCGGCTTGAGAACAGGATTGCTATACAGGAAGGAATGAGTCAGCTGCAGACGATCAAGACGGCGATTCATGAGATGGCACATCAGAAACTGCATTCCATGCAAAATGATTTGTCTTCAAACAGTAAAGAAGTAGAAGCAGAATCGGTTGCCTATACTGTTTGCCAGCATTTTGGGATTGATACCGCTGACTACAGCTTCGGATACATTGCCGGCTGGAGTGAAGGAAAAGAAACACCCGAACTAAAGGCTTCGATGCAGACGATCCGCAATGCTTCAAAAGAAATGATCAATGACATTGAAGGTCACCTGGAAGAATTGTCCAAGGAGAACAGTATTGAAGCTGCTGTTTATATCTTTGACAGTGATAAGTATCTTGATATGCACCTGACAGATGATGGTGCATGGGACTATACCCTGTATGACAAAGGATTCCGGGAGATTGACGGCGGTCAGTTAGGTGAAGACAGCAATTTCAAAGTGGAAGAAGCCATGGCGGAGATCCTTGCATTACATGGTTTCAAGGATGCTCCTGTAATTGAAACAGACAAAGAGGAGTTTGAAGCACATCTGGCTGATCTGTCGGATAAAACATATATTTCTGATAACCAGCGGGACTATATTGGGGACGTTATTCTGCAGGGGTTTGATCCTAAGGAATACTGGGCAGGAGGAAATGTCGTTGATCTGACAAGCAGGTATTTTTCCGATGACGAACTTTCAGATATCGCTTACCAGGTCAAAGTCGATAGTATTCCTAAAATGGTATATTCACCGGATCAGTGGAAGGTGATCGAAAAAGGGATCAGTGAAAAACTGGACATTATTATTTATGCAGATCCTTCCCTGAATGCAGATCAGATGGAGATGGCCAGGCGTGCTCTGATTGCTGAAACGCATGGCTATATATCTCACGAGGCTTTATCAGTAATTGCAGATGGCTTACGTTCTGCAGAGGAAATGCAGCAACTGCTGAAAGATGCAATGCATACCGAGTCAAAGCCGGTGATTGCTGCGGATGAAAAACAGGACAGGAAGCACAGCCCTGATCAATCGTCAGAGATTGAACCAAGGGAAAAATCTGCCGATAAAAACAATCATGATCGCAAGAGTTTACTGGCGGATCTTAACGCAAAGAAAGCACTTGTATCCAGCAGTAAAGTCCCAAAAGAAAACAAAATCAATATCAAGGAGGAGCAATTGTAATGTTGAATCCAGAAGAGATCGGCATGCTTTCCATATGCAATACGCAGTCCAGAGAAAC
>JAFYCG010000317.1 GCA_017539825.1 Solobacterium sp.
CACAATCTTTTCCTGAGGATACGGCGCACCGTGCAGGGTGCCGATCTTACTCTTGTCAAACACGTAGATACCCCATGCTCCGTTCTCCGAATCATCAAAGATCTGATACTGATAATCCGTCCCGCCAACCGGCGGTGTAAATGTCCCCAGATAGGTATCAGGTACAGCAAGCTCATCCACCAGGTTCATGTCCTGATCATAAACCCAGAAACGTTTCACCTCTTCATCTCCATCTAACACCATCCAACCGTTTTCCAGATAAAGATATTTTCCATCGGATAACAGCACTTTCCCCTGCGGTATATTCTTCATCATGGTTTCGGAATTTGTTCCATCAAGACCAAGACAATATATATCCGTTTCTTCATTATTCCCTTTGCCTCTGACATATGCGTGGCAATACAGTTTTCCGTTATAAAAACACGGTGGTGCGCCGCCATAATTCAAGGTGTCTGTTTCGTTAACCTCTCCTGTTTCTGTATCGTATATAAAGGTGGAATCATGATGGCCGTTCTGATCGAAATAAGCATAATCGAAGTACACATACTTCCCATAAGCCTGGAATACGCTTCCATACCCTTCCAAATGCTGATCTTCGGACAGCGCATATACGGTTTCCGGCTTTGGTTCCTTCTTCTGAACATTCAGACGCTGTATAGAATCCTTGGATGAGATACTGTCATCAGAGAGAACAAAAGTTTTACACTGGAAATAGATATATCCCCGATGCAGCATGGTAATATCTATTTGTATATCCTCATTTTCGTAGAACAGTTCTCTGGAAGAACCATCAGAAGCAATCCGTATAATCGATGAATGTCCATAAGATAGTCTGTCGACAGTGCCATATGTTTGTCTGCCGGACAGCCGGTCGATACATACAAACAGCTGATCCTGATACAGCATCAAAGATACTACGTCTGGATCCTGATCTGAAACAAATGCATGACAGGCCTTGCGCCGTTCCGGATCTGATTCGCTGTCATGGAGACAATTTGCCCTGGAACATACCGGCTGAATCATCTTTTTATTCAAATCCAGCGAATACAGAAATCCGTCATGGTAAAAATAACATCCGTTTTCATGGCCCTGAATTCTAGATATCTTGTTGCTGTATGTGATATAGAAATATTGCATATCTGTTCCTTGATGATACTCAAAAGGATCAAGACTAAAGTCTTTAGTCCGACTATTGCACGAAGACATAAACAGAACAGCAATTGTCAATATCATCCAAATATACTTCTGTTTATAAGCATTCTTAGTTCTCATAATACTGTTATTTCTATACTTTTTAATGACGCTTAAAGTATCGTATATGTGCCATATACAGAGAACGCTGTCCCTCCTGTATTCTCAACAAATACTTTGTAATAGCCTGCTGACGGTGCAGTAAAAACATACACGGCAGGCGCTGTCGCTGTAATATAAGTCTTCGTATTCGTCGAGACACGAAGCAGACCGAATTTTACAGAGATTCCTGCCGGATTTGTTGAGGCAATTGTAATCACTACCTGCTGCCCTTTATTCAAGTAAAAACTGCTGCTTGTCACCGTCGTATTGCCTGGTACATTCCAGTTAAACGACGGAGCTTTACTATCGGATCCAGAATCAAAGACCTTTCCTTCAAGGACAGTCATACCTTCTCTGAATCCGTACTCTGTCTGTTCCTCATATACCTCTGGTATATATTCTTCTTCCACGTCCCGCTGATTTGATACAACTTGATATGCGTTATAATACGCATAACTTGCCACATTATTCAACAGTAATGTAACTGACAGGCAGATAATCAACGCCATTGCAAACAATATATTCGCACGCCATATTCTTCTGCTTTTTCCTGATTTTAATCCTCTGTTGTACATATCGATCCTCATTTCAATTTCATCCGGTGTGTCTGTTCCAAGACTCTGAGCAAATACATTTCTTTCCCCATGAGTTTCAAGGATCCCCATGATTGTCTCAAAATAGTAACTCTTTTTGAAAGATCTTCCTATGATATCATTATCATTAGCATATTCAGACCATTCACTGTACTGCTGTTCCATGCGTTTTATAAATGGATTCCACCATTGAAGGATACTGCA
>JAFYCG010000318.1 GCA_017539825.1 Solobacterium sp.
AGAATGGAATTCTTCTTCCCTGCGCAGTGAAAAAGATGCCATTGTCAAAAGAAGATATGATGCCTCAAAAGAAGCAGACCTGAAAGTGATCGAAAGAGTTGCGGAAACAGCAGACAAATATCAGGTTTCCATGAGCGAAATTGCCCTTGCCTGGCTGTTTGCCAAGGGTGTCACATCACCTTTAATCGGCGCAACAAAAAAAGCGCATTTCGACGATGCATTACATGCACTGGAAATCGCTTTAACCAATGAAGATCTGGAATATCTGGAAAGCTGTTATGTTCCCCATTTTCTGAAAGGTCCCATTCCCAATCCGAAATCCCTTTGAAAAAGGGTTTTTTTTTTACCCCTGATAAATGTAGATAAACAATCTGTAAGAAATGTGATCTTTCGCCTGCAAGTCAAAGATTTTAGATCGATCATTTTATCATGCATTTGCCTGCATGATTTTCTCACGCTGCTTCAAAGATCTCTTTAGCCAACCTCCCTGGAAGTAATAGCCGAGGAATAATAAGCTTGTGACAATCCATGATACCGGATAACAGAGCAACGTATCATAAATGGTTGTCCCCGGGAAAAAGAGAATCCAGATGATTCTCAATGCACCGATGCCGCAGGCAGTCATCAGCATCGGCACCAGCGAATCCCCGCATGCACGGATGCTCGTTGAAAAGATTTCCGTAAAACAGAATGTCACCCAGAACGGACACAGGAAGCGAAGCATACTGACGCCGTTTTCGATGACCATCGGATCTGGTGTAAACAGGCGGTAGAAGAAACCTCCTCCCACATAACAAAGCAGGCTGATCAGTGATGCACCGATAATATACATGATGATTGCATCTCTCATGCATTTCCTGACCCTGTCCATGTTGCCTGCACCGAAATTCTGTCCGACAAATGTCAATACCGAAGCGCCTAATGCGCCGGAAGTATTCCAGAAGATCGCATCAATCTTTCCAAATGCCGTATATGCCGCAACCACATCTGTTCCATAGCTGTTCACGCTTGCCTGTATAAACAGGTTGGCAACCCCGTACAAAGAAGACTGTATACCCATCGGCAAACCGATGGTAATGATCTCTTTTAATACAGCACCGTCAAAATGTAATTTTCTCAATTCAAAACGATAAATATCATCTGTGTGTTTCAAAACAAGCAGTGTCAGCACACAGCTGATCAGCTGTGATATCGTTGTGGCAACACCCACGCCGATTACGCCCCAGCCAAATACAGCCACAAACAGTACATCAAGAATGATATTGGTAATACATGCAGCAATTAAGAAATACAAAGGCCTTTTGGAATCCCCTATTGCACGCAGTATTCCTGCGCCTGTATTGTAAACCATTGCCGGCACAAGACCGATCAGATAGATTCTGAGATATGTTAAGGAATAGGGATATACCTCATCTGGCACATTCAGGATTCTCAAAATTCCGGGTGCAAGAAACAACCCCGCAACTGCCAGAATGCACCCCAGTGCAATCGCCAGAAACATCCCCGAATAAACACCTTTTTTGACGCCTTCAGCTTCTTTTTTTCCATAGTACTGGGCAATGATTACGGTTGCCCCTGAAGACAATCCTACCACAAAGCCTACCAGCAGGTTGATAATCGTTCCGGTAGATCCGCCTACGGCGCCTAATGCTTCCTTGCCGACAAAATTGCCGACAACCATCGCATCTACCGTGTTATACAGTTGTTGAA
>JAFYCG010000319.1 GCA_017539825.1 Solobacterium sp.
AGATAAAGAATGAGGCGAACTATTTTATCATAATAATTTTTATATCTATACATTAATTACATTGCATGATAAAAGGAAGAAGCTTGACTTCTTCCTTTTAATCCACCAATAAATGCTCTTCTGAGATCAATAAGTTTCTTGATTCATCTACCTGCATCCTTCACTCCACATCCAGTTCAGTCACTTCCTTAGGATATTCACGAAGTTCATCAGGTTCATGGAGAGGGTTCCATACCTGTGCGAAGAAAGGATCAACTTTGGCACGATTACCGTAGTTCCAGCTCTTTCTTTCACATTCAGGACACCAGTGACCTCCTTCAAGGATCAATCTCGGACTTGCTTCAAAAGTATGGCCGAAGGCACACTTCATTTTCAGTTTGCTCTTCCAGTCACCCTTGACCATTGTATCAGAGAGAAGTTCTCCACCACGGAAAGCTACCGCTTTTTTCATATCTTCAAGATCAAGCTCTTCTTCCGGTTTTGTCTCATCATAACCATGATCTATCTTAACAACAGTATCCCAGTCAGTGAAACGTTCCATTTCGCTTAATTTCTCAGGTAATGCTTCCCATGCTTTTCTGCTTCCCCAGTATGCATCGATACGGTCTTCCATATTTGTGTCGATAAAATGCTTTGTGCCGTGTTCGGAATTGAGCGCTTCTTTAAAAGAACTCTTGATCATACTGCCCATGATCTTCTGACCGCCCGGAAGTTTGCAGATCTTCTTTCCGAATTCAATACCTGCTCCTGCCTCTTTCATATAGGCATCAATGAAATATTGGAGACTGTCGCTGCGGAAGTGCAAATAGTTTTCAAGTTTGTCAGAATCTAAATAATACTGGCCATGGAAGTTTCTTGTAGCAGTGTATTTCGGTTCAACGATGGTATCCAGATCAGTGATACCCATTTCTTTATACATTCTCTTATACATGGAATATGTATCTGTACGACAGGATTCACCGCCTCCGATATTGTAGATATGGCCCCAGAAACTTTCATCCAGTGTTTTTTCAGCATCATAAGCACAAAGATTACGCATTGCTCTGCCACTGTCCCTGTCAGATACATATTCAAGGACATTGTCCATGCAGTTATGGAACTGGATTGCATCTCTGATCTTTGCCATGGCAGGACCGATGATACCGGTCTGTCTGAGGCTGACCCAGTATTTCAGGCCGCTTTCAATGACATATCTTTCGGCAGCAACTTTAGATACCGCATAGTAGTCATACATGCTTGGTTTGATCGGATCACCGATTCTGCCCCAGTGGATCGGAGGCATTCTGTCACCTGTTTCAGCAACTGTGCCGATATAGACGAATTTATATGTATCCTGTTTTCCAGATGCAATAATTGCATCAATGATGCTTCTTGTGGAACCGAAGTTATTCTCCATGGCTTTTTTTGGATAATAATCTGCAGCAGGAGAAACAAAAGCAGCTATATGGAGGCATATATCACTGTTTTCAACACAATATCTGACAGCTTCCTTGTCGAGAAGGTCACCGAAACGGATCTTCAAACCCTTTTTACCGATATATCTTTCAAACAGTTTTCTGTTCTTGTCACTGTCCCTGACAAGAATCAAGAGGTCATAAAGATTGCCGAGATCCGGCAGCATCATCTTAAAGCTTTCATACCCCATGCCGCCACCGGCACCGGTCATAAATACAACAGGTCTTTTCATGATTATTCGCCTTTCATACCGATGACTTCTGTACGACCTGCAATGATGTCTCTGGAGAGAAGAATGGAATCACCGATTGCACTGTCAATATCATCCGGGGTAACACCGAGTTCTGCTGCACCTTCATTCTTAAAGATAAACAGATTGGAGCACATGATATCTGCGAATTTAACCATGTTTAAGCCACCTTGTATACCTTTGGCTTCCTGTTCTTTCATGAGATTCTTTGAACCCATGACATACATCCATTTCGGAATAGTGATGATTTTCTGATCCGGTACACAAAGATATTTGTGGACAATCTTTAACATTTCTTTCCAGGTCATATTGTAATAACCGATCGGCCAGCATTTACCGCCGGATGTACGTGTCAAAGCACCGGCAATCGCCTGTCCAACCTGATGTACAGTAACCATTGATGTTCCTCCCGGAGGATACATTGTTACTTTGGATCCGAGAACCTGTTCTGCCAGGAATACCCATACAGGCTTACGTCCGGGTTGTGTGCCGAAGATATACGGAAGTTCGAGTACACCTACAGAGAAATCATCATCCGCATAGCTCATTGCAACATTTTCCTGATCAATTCTGCTTCTGATATACGGATGCCACTTTGTCAGTTCCAGTTCAGGGAATTTCTTAGCGGCATAAGAGAAATAAGAACCAAGAACAACCGCATGCTTGATTCCGCATTCTTTCGCTAAGCGAAGAAAACGGTCAACAGGATCAATATTGTATTTTTTATACAGATCATAGATCGGTGCAGGACCTTCGACACGCTCATCTACACCTGCCGCAAAGATAAAGCCTTCACAGTCTTTCATCTGTTCTCTGATTTCATCATCTGTCATCTCAAGATGATTGCCAAAAGTCAGCTTCATTTCCTTAGGAAGAACAGCACCCTGAGGAAGAGGTGGCAGAGCGATACTGGATACTTCATGTCCCTGTTCAATCAGGACTTTTGCAGCTTCAGAACCAAGTAATCCCGTTCCGCCGATCATAAATACTTTCATTATTGTCTCCTTTCAGCTTGACATAAGCTTTATTGTTCTATTAGCATAATAGCAACACACTGTTGCTTTCGCAATCATCAGATGATTTAGATGTGTTGTGATGTCAACACCTTGAAATAATATGTTGCTTTTTGATTGAAAAAATAAAGGAGAGGGAAATGCAGGTAGAGAACAGACGCACAAAAATGACAAAACTGCTTTTCAGAACTGCCTTGACAGAACTGATGCAGGAGAAGTCTTTCGCTAAGATTACGGTAAAAGATATCTGTGACAGAGCAGATCTCAACAGAACGACTTTCTATAAGCATTACAATGATCAGGAGGATATTCTGAATGAGATCGAAACCGACCTCATTGACAGGTCAATTGCATATATGAAGAATGTCAGCAGAGAAGAAGGCACTGTTTCCATGATCGAAGCATATCTTCATTATGTAAAAGAAAATGCAGCAATATTCAAAATCATGTTTTCAGGGGTAGGAAACGATAACAGGATACTTACGTATGCCTCCAATGTTTTACAGCACCTCAGATCCAATCTCCCTGATTACGGTCCGGCAAATCAAGAGCGTTATATTCTCAGCTTCATTATGAACGGAAGCTTCAGGGTTATACTGACATGGATCGATTCTGACTTCGATATTCCTGCCGAAGAACTGGCCGGTTTGATTTATAACCTGTGTGACAGTATCAGTGACAGATTTTCTGCATAATAGCGTATTTTGAAAAACCTCTTTACTGTAAAAGGGGCATATGTATATTCAGTGATTTACAAACAGGTTATTCATACAGACTTGGTTTACAAAGGATATCATTTACTTTTGTCTCCAAGAGACTTGCTGAATATGTCGGTGTGATGACACAGACCGTATCAGCATTTCTGCCGGTACCGCCGATACAGACAACCGGCTTTTTATATTCAATTACTCCTGCATCACAAGCCATCAGGGATATTTCAACACAGACTTTAACACCGGCAGAGATCATGCGCAGGGCATGTGCAACAATTTCTGCCGGATATACACCTTTAAAGGCTGTGCTTAAACCTCTTTCTACACCACTTAAGGCATGGGCTGCCGTAACAATGGTGAATCCGAGATCCTTCAGCTTGTTCCGGGTTTCCTCAGGCATAGCATTTTTGCCTTTTTCTCTTGTACCATAGGCATGGGATACAATGATTACCTTATTAGAAAACGGTTTATCTGAAAGATAATCTGCAAATTTCAAAGCAGTGTTGCCGCTGGTTGTAGCCAATACGATATCGGTGTTTAATTCGATTGCTTTATCATTCGCTAAAGCAAATGATTCTAATGAATTATCGTTCTTTACATCAAACAGTTTCATTTTGTGCTCCTTTAACAGTATCTCAAATGTATCACATGCATGGAAATTTTTAAAATGATTCACTCTGAGGATCACAGATTTCCAAAGCAGTTTATCGCTTTTTTTGCATTTATACGAATTTTTTTAAAATTTTTGTAACCTGACGAATTCATTTCCTGTGTATTAAAGTGTAAGGCAAAAGAACTTACACAGGAGGAAAACAAAATGAAAAAGATGATAAAAGTATTTACTGCAGCAATGATGATGGCAAGTTTAGCCGGATGTCAGGCAAACAAAGAGTCAGAGATGATCGTCGGAGGATGGACGTCTGTAGAAGACGGTACCGTTACCGAGGATCTGCAGGAGATTTTTGACAAGGCAACAGAATCTTTAATCGGTGTAAACTACAAGGTGATTGAATTACTGGAGAAGCAGATTGTATCCGGTACAAACTATAAATTCCTTTGTGAGGCAACAGCTGTTTCACCAAATGCAGAGCCAAAACAGGTCATTGTGACAATTTATGAAGATCTTAACGGCAATGTGAAAGTGACGGATATTGAAGATGTGGAAACAACCGGGATCGCAAATCCGTTCATTCATGCAGATACAATCCAAGAAGCCGAAGAAGGGGCAGGATTTGCGTTCGCTGTACCGGAGAATATAGAAGAATATACCATCACCGATATCACATATATTGAAAAAGATATGATTCAGGTGATCTATAGTGATGAAAATACAATCTGTATCCGCAAGGCAAACGGCAATGAAGATATCAGCGGAGATTATAACGAATACCAGACAGAGGAAGAAATGAGCATTGATGAGAAGAATGTCAATGTGAAGGGAAATGAAGAAGGAATTTATCATCTGACATGGACGGATGAGGAGTATTCATATGCGATAATTTCTTCTGAAGCAATAACAGATGCATTGGCAGAAGAACTTGTTCAGTCTGTTAAGTAAATCAAAAGAAAGAATCCTCTTTCTTTTGTATAATGTTGGTTATGGAAGATTTTGAAATTGTTGAAATGTACTGGGACAGGAATGAACAGGCAATAAACGAAACAGACAGGAAGTACGGAAAATACTGCAGGACAATCGCCTGGAATATTCTCTATGATCGTCAGGATTCGGAAGAATGTGTCAATGATACATATTTACAGACCTGGAATTCCATTCCTCCGCAAAGACCGGAAAAATTAAGCACATATATCGGAAAGATCTGCAGGAATATTGCGATTAATCTTTATGAAAAGATGACAGCCGCAAAACGGGGAGGATCCGAAACAGACAGCTGTCTGGATGAAATCGAGGAGATTGTCGGACATGCTTCTGATGTTGAAGAACAGGTAAATTTATCTGTATTAACGGATCTGATAAAAGATTTTCTGAAGTCTATTGATAAAGAAACAAGAATCATTTTTGTACAAAGATACTGGTATATGTTGAATGTAAAAGATATTGCGAAAGAAAACAGAATCTCTGAAAGCAAAGTTAAAGTGACTTTACTGAGGACAAGGGAGAAACTGAAGGAATACCTGCAGCAGGAGGGATATGATCTATGAAATCAACGGATATAATAAAAGCCTTCAATGATATCCAGGATGATTTTATTGAAGAAGCAGCACCAAAGAATTTACTTCCGAAAAAAACTTCCTTTGCATGGTTTAATATGAAGACTTTGGCAGGTGCATTTGCGGTCATTCTTATAGCGATATTTATGGGGAATATCACCCGTAAACCGGATGTTGCGGTTGTTAATCCGTATGTATCCTGTTCCTCTTTTGCAGAAGCGTCAGAAATCACAGGATATACCCTGTCTGTTCCGGATACATTCATGGAATCAGATATGATGGAAATATCCGTTATCAGCGGTACAATGACAGAAGGAAAGTATCTTGAAAATGAAAAAACAATACTAAC
>JAFYCG010000320.1 GCA_017539825.1 Solobacterium sp.
CATGAGAAAGGCTTCCAACGCCGTAACTGAATTATTCGAACAGTGGAGAAAGACCGGCAGTGTCGGCAGAGAAAGCGATGAATCCTTATGGAAGGAATTCTCCGGCTTAAGAAAAGAATTCTTCAAGAAGAGAGAACGGTATTATGATGGCTTAAAGGAAACTTTTGCCAAGAATACTGAAGCCAAGAAGGAATTAATTGCCAGAGCCAAGGTATTATTAGCCAGAGGCGAATTCACTGAAGAAGAAATCAGCGAAATCAAAGACTTAAGAAGACAGTGGAAAGAAGTAGGTAATGCCGGCAGAGAAAACGAGCAGACATTATGGGAAGAATTCAACACACTGGTCAATAAGTACTTTGAAAACATGAAATTCTATAAATAAGAACCCTTAGGAAACATCTCATAAGTTATGAGGTGTTTTTTTGTGCATAATTCACAAATGTAAACTGACATGTTGCATTTTGAACAGAAGAATTTCTTGTGGAATGAGTATTTCTATCGGTAAAATAATGGTGACAGAAAGAGAGGGAATCAATAACATGAATGAACTCGGAAATAAAATTGCTAAAAAAAGAAAAGATATTGGAATAACTCAGATAGAATTTGCGGAAATGCTGAATGTAACCAGACAGACGGTCAGCCGCTGGGAAGCAGGCACCGTATTGCCTGATATTGATAAGATATCTGACATAGCTAAGATCCTGCATGTCAGCTGTGATTATCTGTTAAAGGACGAAGTCAGTGATGAAGAAAAAGTGGTGAACGGAACAATAAGCCGTCTGCTAAAAGATACCGTGGGAAAAACAGTTAAGTTGAATTTCTTTGACGGAGAAGCTGACCCAGATCTTTTCTATCCGGACTGCAGGATCCTGGATTTTGAGGGAAACTGGATGAAAGTAGAAGCCACTACCAGAAAAGGAAAAATAGAAAAGCTTATACCTGTATCATCGGTTCTTTCTTTGGAAATCAAAGGGGAAGAGTAAATGGAAGTCATTAGTTTAATATTTGGAATATTCGGCTTTCTCGCCTGGCTTGAGATACCGTCACTAAAAAAGAGAATAGATGATCTGTTAAGAGACATGTCCAGAACACAGGGCACTTCGTATCATATGGACCGTACGGCTCTGGTTCAGGCTACCAGATCATATATAGGCAAAAAAGTAAATATTGATCTGAAAGAAGATCATGGGGATGTCGACATCATAAATTACGGCAACATGAAATACGGAACCATTACGATACTGGATACCGATGGCGACTGGATGCTTATTTGTGTCGAAAACAAAAAGAAAAAAGTCACGAAAATGATTCGCATGGATTCCATAGAAGGAATCAGTGTTCTGGCAGAGTAATTCAAATAATGGATATTGTCTGTTTTCCGATGGCGTAAAATAGTAAACAATACAGCCACTTCACCTCAGAAGTGGTTTTTTGTTTATAATAAAGACGGAGATATATTTGTATATGAAATGGATAATAATCATATTGGCGGTAATAACAGTACTGTTATTTGCGGTAGGATTCAGAATGGCTGATACTACCATGAGCATTAAGCCTCAGACGCTGGAAGAAGCCCGGGAATGGCAGCAGGAACATGGTGACATATCGTGGTATGACAATGTTGAAAAAACTGACTATACAGTCAGCAGTTATGATGGATATGTTCTGCATGTTCAGCTTATCAGCAATCCGGAAAAAAGCAGTAAATATGTTCTGATTTCACATGGCTATACCGATAACCGCATAGGTTCGCTCAAGTACGCGGATATTTATCTGGATCTGGGCTTCAATGTCATCGTATATGACCTGAGAGGCCATGGACTTAATGAGAAAACCTACTGCAGTTATTCTGTCAGAGAAGCAAAGGATCTTAACGCTCTTATTGAAGACAGCAGGGAAAGATATCCTGATGCAGATGTATTTGGTCTGCATGGCGAATCACTCGGTGCAGCAACTTCCATATCATGCCTTCAGTACAAACCAGACGTGGATTTTGTAGTATCAGACTGTGGCTTCAGCGATATTTCGGGAGTGCTTAAGGGTGGTTTGAAGATGATGCACATGCCACGGTTTCTGGTTGATGTTGCCGGCATATGTGCCGGGATCAAATACGGCATTCCATTCAGCCAGATGAAACCGATTGAGGCCTTGAAGGAAAATGAAATACCTATTCTTTTCATGCACGGTGCCGTTGACAGATTCATAAAACCTGAAAACAGTGAGGAAATGCAGAAGGCTACCATAGGATACAGTGAACTGCATCTGATAAAAGATGCTGACCATGCGCTTTCAGTACTTACCGATCACGAAAGTTATGAGGAATTTGTAAAAGAATTCCTGAAAACACTAAATCTTTTGTGAAAAAACTAATAGTGTAAACAAAACATCATTAGATGATGTTATAATTAATTATATTAAAAAAGGGAGAATAATATTGTGAAAACTGAAATGCTCGCAATGATACTTGCGGGGGGAAGAGGTACAAGATTATTAGACTTAACCAATAAGGTTGCAAAGCCTGCTGTTTATTATGGCGGCAAGTACCGTATCGTCGATTTCCCGTTGAGTAACAGTGCCAACTCCGGTATTGATGTTATTGGCGTTTTAACTCA
>JAFYCG010000321.1 GCA_017539825.1 Solobacterium sp.
ATGGAGCTGGTTAGCCTTGATACGGATTTTGCCCATTGGCATGATCTTGGACCGGAACCGTTTGATGAAAACTTTAATGCATCCTATGTACATAAATATATTCAAAACAGGAATATTCCTTTAAAAACACTTTTGCTGAACCAGTCATTTGTGGCGGGAATCGGCAACATTTATGCAGATGAAATACTTGCAGCATGTCGCTTGCGTCCAGGCCGTTCCTGTCGCAGAATTACCCGTAAAGATGAAGAAAATATTGTCACCATGACAAGGTCAATACTGAAAGCGGCAATTGCTGCAGGAGGCACAACAATCCGAAGCTATACCTCCAGTCTCGGTGTAACAGGAAGGTTTCAGCTGGAATGTGCTGTGCATGCGCAAAAGAAATGTGCCCGATGCGGCCATGATATCCATGTTAAATGGATCGGCGGCAGAAGCAGCTATTACTGCCCGATCTGCCAGAAGTAGGGGGAAATATGAAAAAGATAGGTATCACAGGTACAATTGCCTCCGGCAAGACAACTGTATCCATCCTTTTGAGAAGAAGAGGTATGCCGGTATTTAACAGTGATCAGTATGCCAAAATGTGCCTTCACAAGGGCAATGCAAGGTTTGATGAAATCGTGAAGACATTCGGTGAAGGTATCCTGGATGAAACAGGAGATATCAATAATAAAAAACTTGCTGCTATTGTATTTTCAAATGAAGAGGAAAGACAGAAGCTGAATGCGATTGTCCATCCTTTTGTATTTGAGGGCATGCATAAATTTTTTGCACAAAAGGAGGATCTGCCGTTTGCTTTTGCGGAAGTTCCCTTACTTTTTGAATGTCATCTGGAGAATGAATTTGATGAGATTATTGTGGTAACCTGTCAGAAGGAAACAGCAATTCAGCGCATGATGGAAGACCGCAACTACACTAGAGAAGAAGCAGAAGCACGCTATCTGAGCCAGATTGATCCTGAGAAACAGATTGCAGCAGCTTCCATTGTGATTTACAATGATGAATCCATTCAGGATCTCGATCGCAAAGTCAACCAGATGATCGGAAAATTAAGAGGTAGAAATGGAAAGAAAGCCTAGGGATACATATCGTATTGAATGTAATTTTGCGCTGTCAGATGACGGGCTTGTTTCACTTATGAGCCTTTACCAGCCTTTGATCGGAGGAGAAGGAATACTCATTTATCTGACTTTGATTGCAGAATCACGCAAAACACAGATTCAGGAAACACATGCAAGATTGTTTGCCCTGATCAATATCCAGGCCGATGTTTTTGATCGTGCATGTGCAAAACTGGAAGAGTATATGCTCATGCGGACTTATTTACGTGAAGGTGATGCAAAGAACAATTACATCTATGTTCTTCATGCACCTCTTTCTCCTTCAGATTTTTTCAGTGCGCCGATTTATGCAAACAGATATACGAACCAGATCGGGAAAAAACAGGCTGATGCCACAAGATCCCGTCTGATGGTTACAGGTGTGTCCAAATCCGGTTTCAAAGATATCACAAGAGAAGTGCGGTTTATTCAGGAACAGGATTACGACAATAACGTATCCTATACAGAAATCAAGCCAAGATACCAGTTTGCGATGGATGATGTGACAATCAATTTCGATTATGACACATTCATCAAAACCACTTCAACGCTTGTCTTTCCTGCCGAATTGCGTACACCGGAAAATATGGCACTCATCGGAAAACTGGCCACAGTCTACGGTCTTTCTCCCGACCGCATGAGGATCTTTATGAAAGACTGTATCAAACTGAATACAATGGAATTTGATGCGGAAAAACTACGCATACTTGCTTCAAAAGCACAATCGGATGTACCTGCACCGAAAGATGTTTACAGCCTTTCACCGGTTTCTTTCCTGCAGGCAAAACAGAATGGAGCAAAAGTCTCTCTGACAGACAGGAAAATTCTTGAGCATTTAGCGATTGATATGCATTTTTCCAATGAGGTTATCAATGTGATGATAGAATACATACTGAAGATTTCCGATAACCGCCTTAACAGTAAATTTGTTGACATGGTTGCTGCTAAATGGGCAAGGGATGGTATTGAAAATAAAAAAATGGCAATTGCCGAAACAAAGAAAGATTCTATTTCGCAGCCTAAGAATAATATCAGAATCAGCATGCCGTCATATATGCAATCCAAACCGGAAGACAAAGATACAAAGGCAAGTGATGAAATGATTGAAAGAATCAGAAAACTGCAGGAGCAGATGAAGGAATGATATGGAAAAACTGAGCTTTAATCCTGTAATAAATAATGATATGGAAAAGAATACAAAACAGCTGATTCAGGAGCTTTCACAGGATAAAACCGTTCTCAGGGTCTTTCAAAAGAATGAAATATCTAAGGAATGTCTTGAGCGGTATCCATGGAAAATACAGAGATGGCTGAATTCATTCCGTCCCTGCCAGGGATGTAAAGGATTGTCTTTCTGCAAGCAGAGCAGAAAGGGATATTTTGAAAATCTGGTTTATGACGGAATTCTACAGACCGTACAGGAAGCCTGCCGTTATGAAAAAGACCGCCAGAATGCAAGAGCGCATATCAGAAACTATCTTGTTTCTGATTTAAGCAGCCATCTGGAAACAGTATCTTTTAAAAATATTTCGACAAAAGATGAAACCGAAGAGTATCTCCAGGTTCTGGCAGAGGCAATGGATGCATCCGCAAAAGGGGAAGGCTTATATATTTACGGAACAATGGGAAGTGGCAAAACCTACCTCAGTGCATGTGCATGTAATGATCATGCCAGAAGCGGTCAAAAAGTTGCTTTCATTCATTATCCTTCATTCTGTCAGAGAATGCAGTCATCCATGCAGGACGGGGAATACAAATCGGAAATTGCCAGATTATCCTTCGCAGCTTTTCTTGTGATCGATGATATAGGAGCAGAGAGCGTTACGGAATGGAACAGGGATTCCATCCTTCTTCCTTTGCTTAATGAAAGGTTTGAGGAAGGCTTACCTACGTGGTTTACTTCCAATGATGATTATGAATCCCTGCTTGTTCATTTCACATTTTCAAACCGCGGAAAGCAGGAGGAATTAAAAGCTACAAGGATTCTGGAAAGAATTCAGGCGATGAGCAGACCCGTGGTTTTAACCGGAAAAGACCGCCGAAATATTCTTTCCAACCGCTAAATTGAATGCTAGAATGAATATAACGGAGGCTGATTATGGTCAGAAAAATAGGTGTTTTAACTTCCGGAGGTGACGCACCCGGAATGAATGCCGCAATTCGTTCAGTTACTAGAATTGCCTTGAATAATGGTGTTGAAGTCGTCGGTGTTTATAATGGTTACAAAGGTTTGCTGGAAGAATCTTTTTTACAGATGAGCAGAAGTGATGTATCCGATATTCTTGATAAGGGCGGAACAAAACTCGGCTCTGCCAGATTACCGGAATTCCGTGAAGAAGCTGTACAGGATGTATGTGTAAAGAACCTGAAGAGAGCCGGAATTGATGCACTGGTGGTAGTTGGCGGTGACGGTTCTTATCGCGGTGCTCTTGCCCTGACGAAAAAGGGAATAAACTGTATCGGTCTGCCCGGAACAATTGATAATGATATTCCGGGAACAGATTTTACGATCGGTTTCGATACGGCATTACATACATGTGTGGAAAATGTCGATAAGCTTCGCGATACATCCAGTTCGCATCATCGCTGTTCTATTGTGGAAGTCATGGGAAACCATTGCGGAGACCTGGCATTGTATACTGCGATATCCTGCGGTGCAGAGATGGTCATTACTCCGGAAACCGGTTATGATGAACTGGAAGTACTTGAAAAACTCAGATATCTTGGCGATGCGGTAAAAAAGAATCATGCGATCGTTATCATTTCCGAAAAGATCTGTGATGTAGATGCCCTTGCGAAAAAAGTATCTTCACATACGGATTTCAGTGGCAGGGCAACTGTACTCGGACATATTCAAAGAGGCGGATCTCCTTCACCAACCGATCGTATGCTGGCAAGCAGAATGGGTGAAAAAGCAGTTGATCTTCTGATGGAAGGCATTGGCGGACATTGCATCGGTATCATTGATAATGAAATCACTTCCTTGCCGATTCAGGAGGCATTGGAAAGACCTCGCAAGAGCCGCAAGCATCTTTATCGTTTGTTTGACAGGCTGGTATAAAAATAAAAGAGAGTTGACTCAACTCTCTTTTCTTGTTCTTCTTGCTCCTGTTTTGGATTGAATCTCAGCAATGGCTGCTTTTTGATTCAGAATGACAGGGATGACTATCGGGTTGCGGTTTGTACGCTTGTATAAGAATGGTTCCAGGGAGGAACGGATGCAGTTTTTCAGATCACCGAATGTTGTCCGCTGCTGCATTTTCTTCTTTAAGGCTTCATAGACAACAAGTTCAGCTTCCTTTAAC
>JAFYCG010000322.1 GCA_017539825.1 Solobacterium sp.
ATAACGGCAATGTGAATGCCCTCCTCTTCTTCCTGCAGGTTTTCCTTCGGCATCTGTGCAAGACATGCATCCAGAATATCACCGATACCTATGCCATGAACACCGGAACAGGGAATCGGATCTCCCAGTCCCAGACTGTAAAACTCATATATATTCAGTAACCGGGAATTGTCATCAATCATATTGACCGCAAGGACAACCGGCTTGGTCTGTCTTTGCAGGATGGAAGCGATATATTCATCATCTTCATGCAGGCCTTCTTTTCCGTTTACCACATGCAGAATGACATCTGCCTCTTCCATCGCAATATTTACCTGGGCACGAATCTCCTCCTGATATGGCTGATCTGCAAGCTGGATTCCGCCTGTATCAATAAGCTGGAATTCCTTTCCTGTCCAGTTTCCCTTCGCATAGATTCTGTCTCTGGTAACACCGGGATAATCTTCTACAATGGATACCCTTTCTCCGGCAATGCGGTTAAAAATCGTAGACTTGCCTACATTAGGCCTGCCTACGATTGCAATTACTCCACAATTCATATTACACCTCCAATAACGGCATAACCAGCTGATAAACGCAATTGACAACCTCTTCGATGGTCATATCGGAAGTGTCAATTTCAACTGCATCATCCGCTTTGCGCAAAGGGCTTTCTGCACGGTGCGTATCATCATAATCCCTCTTGCGGATCTCTTCCGCTATTGTTTCAATATCGGAAGTAGGTATACCCTGCGCAATATTCTGGTCATATCTTCTCTTTGCTCTGGCTTCAGCGGAAGCAGTCATGAAAATCTTCAACTCCGCATCTTTCAGAACAACAGTGCCGATATCTCTTCCATCCATGATAAAACCGCCTGCTTTTGCCATCTGCTGCTGTCTTTTGACAAGATCTGCCCTGACATTTTTCAGCTTGCTTACAGCGGAAGCAGCCATGCTGATATCATCCGTACGGATTGCGGTTGAAACATCCTCCCCGTCCAGGAATACCTTTCCTTCGGGAGTCAGTATAATCTCTGTGTTTGCAAGCATCTCACAGACACCCTTTTCATCATCCAGGGCAATGCCGTTTCTGGTTGCTTTTAAAGCGGTGGATCTGTACATGGCACCTGTATCGAGATGCACATAATTCAGTTTTGTCGCAAGACGCTTGGCAATTGTGCTTTTTCCGGCAGCACTCGGTCCATCTATCGCTATATTAATCTTTTTCATATCAAGTCCTCACAATCACAATCAGGTATAAGACAATCGCCAGCATGATCATCAAAGCGATAATCAGAATCACAAGCACGGTATTCAGAATTCTGCTTGTATGGCGTACTTTGTCACTCACTTCATTCATGTTATCTTCATAATCATCCATCTGGGCACGAATCTGTGTCGTTTCGGTTAAGAGCTTCTGTCTCTCTTTGCGATCCGCTTCCAGCTGCCTGTTGAATGTATCCGATCCGACAAAATCATCTTCTTCCGGTTCAGGAGCCGGAGCAGAATAGGAATTTGTATTGTTAACCAGATTCTGAACTTCTGCAGCAATATGCTCCCTTGTCCTTGAAAGATTATCATTTGTGAATTCCTGATAATCATCATAGGAAGGCTGTCTTCTAGGACTTGTAAAAGGAATATCCGTCGTATTGCGGTTGACCCTTGGTGCCTGCTGTTGCGGACGCGGCTGGGAAGGTTCTGTCGGATATGGCTTGGATGGTGCCGGCTGCTGCTGACGTTTTCTGTTGGCATTATTCAGCTGGCGCAATACATTCACCTGTGTATTATCACTCAGGGCATTACCCTGATCGATGTTATACTGCTTTACCTCACGAATATACTGGTCCAGATAATCATTCTCAAAGGAGCTGGTATAGTTATTCTCATTTTTTCCGAAAATGCTTGTATCAAATACCGGTTCTTCATCCTCTTCCTCTTTGACAGGTTCCTCATAATAGGTATTACGGGCATGATTTGCGACATGATCATCTTCTGCATAATCATCCAGAGCTGAAAAGTTATCCGCATCAATCTGGTTCAGACGGTTGGAAAACCGTGACAGTTCCTTGGAATTGATCTCAGCACCGGTATCATTTTGCAGGCTTTCTCTTAATTCTTTATATCTCTCTTTTCTTGATAAATTCGCCATGTTTTTCTCCGTTAATCTTGCTTATTATAGCACAGTATTTCTTTGATTTGCATTCCCTAGGCTATAAAAACAAAGAAAAAGGCATGTTCCCATGCCATTTTGATCAGCTGTGTAAAAGCGGTGAAACATGTTTGTAAGCAAGATAGGTAATCAGGCTGACAAGCACACCTTTGACAATGTTAAACGGAACTACACAAAACAGACAGAATGTAAAAACATTAGTGACTGCAGGAAAGATTGCTGAACCCATTGCCACGATGGTTTCCATCGGCATGTGGTACAGTGCAGAATACATCGGCAGCATGATAAAGCCATTCACAAATGCCGAAACAACCGCAAGGATAACCGTTCCGAAAACCATTCCCAGAAGTGCTCCTTTTTTTGTCTTGTTGTATTGATAGTACATTGCTGCCGGGAAAACAAATGCAAATCCCATGACAAAGTTGGCAAATTCTCCGACAAAGGCGGTCTGGCTTCCGGTAAACAATACATTCAACAGAATTTTCAAAGCCTCGATAATGACGGCATATACTGGTCCTAACGCAAATCCGCCCATCAATACAATAACTTCGCTGAAATCAAGCTTGTAGAAAGGCGGTGCAATCGGCAGCGGAAATTCAATCATCATGACGACAAACGCCAATGCGGAAAGAATGGCAACTTTTGCAAGCTGTCTTGTGGTGATACCCTGGTGGGATTTTACTGAAGTACTCATTTTTTATCCTCCCTTTCCTTCGGTAAATAAAAAACCGAAGGCAACGTGATAAAAACCTTCGGGTAAAATTAGAAAGATTCAGATAAACATCTCTTCCATCCAGACTATACTGTCGCCATTGGAATTGCACCAATTCAGCCTTACGGCTCGCGGGGTATACCGCCGGTCGGGAATTGCGCCCTGCCCTGAGTTTTATCTTCTATACTATATTTCCTGTATGTTGTTTTGTCAATATATTTGCAATCACAAAGAAGGATCAATCAGCCTGAGCAAAGCAAAAACCACATCCTGATAAAACTGCGGCATTTCATGCAACAGGAAGAAAAGATAAAGAAACAGGATCACACCTGCCACCGGCAGCTGAACGGATTTGGAAACTTTGTTTGCAAGATCCAGTGCATACCCCTTGAGACAGATAGACAAAAACAAAGCTGTCACGAATACAGCTGATGCCATATTCGGCATAGGATTGATCAGAAAAGCTGCAATGCCGAACAAAATCATTTCAAAAAGACAGGCTCTGGCACTGATCGCTGCAATCTGATGGAAGGATGTCTTTTCATTCAGAAGAAATCCGATAAACCATAATGCCAGGTCCACTACTGCTTCCCCGATCAGACCCAGACATGTCAGCTTTACCGCAAACAGCATTTCATCCGCAAACAACATCCCGGTCTTTCGCAAAGAGAGTGAAAGGAACATGGATAATGCCAGCCATTTACATGTCTGCAGAAAAAGACATGTATAGATGCTGAGTGTAGGCGTTTCAGAAGCTGCCGCCTTCTTCATTGAATATGCCGGTGCGAAAATCATCGAAATGATGGATACTCTTGGAAGAGATGCAATCGCATCGTACTTGTCATTTCTTCTTTCTGCCCTGCTTTTTCTTTTTCCGGTCTCTTTAATCTGTACGACTTCTTTTGGCTTTGTCACTACCGGTACTTCCTTTACAGGTTCATGCACGGGCTCAGAAATCTCTGCTTTTTCAGGAATTGTTATCTCTTGCGATATTGATTCACGGACCTGTTCCTGATTATGATGAAACGGCTTTCTGTTTGAAGCCGGAGTAAACTTTCTTCGTTTGTTAAAATATGTCATTTCAATCCCCTCGAAAAAAAGATGTGCGAAATGCACATCTGTATACGAATCAATCAGGCTCTGCCGCAATATCTTCCGTCAGCTGTAGAAATAACAACCATTTCACCATTCTGAATGAATAGAGGAACCTTGATTTCAAGACCTGTTTCTACTTTTGCATTCTTGGTTGCAGAAGTAGCCGTATCACCCTTCACTGCCTGTTCGCATTCAACGATCTGCAATTCAACTTTATCCGGAAGCATAACGCCCAGGATCTCCTGTTCGTACATGGAAATTGTGACATTGTCATTTTCTTTCAGAAACTGCATTTCCCATTCCAGTCTTGTCTTTGGAATTTCAATCTGCTCATATGTGGAGTTGTCCATAAACACAAGATTCACACCGTCATCATAGAGATACTGCATCTCTTTTTTATCGATATGTGCAGGTTCAACTTTGTCACCGCCCGTAAAGGAGATTTCATTAATAACACCGCTTCTCAGATTCTTCACCTTGACTTTGATGATCATCTGTCTCATAGCTGTCTTATTATGGTCTACATTCAAAACAGTATAAATATTGCCTTCATTTTCAAAGGCTGTTCCAGGTTTTAAATCATTTACTATAATCATAATTCACCTACCTACCTTACTTAATTGTATTTGAAAGAAGCATTTTGTCAATGAAAAAGAGGCTGAGCCTCTTTTACCTTTACGCTTTGTCTGTGACAACTCTGACTGCCGGTGCCTTTACGCCTGCATTTCCCAATGCCGTTGTGATATCCTGCAATAATGTAAAATAGACATCCCAGTAATCACTGCCGTTGCACCATGCCCTGACAGTGAATTCCATCGCTTCATTTGTTCCGCCGGAAACAGATGCAAACGGTGCAGGTTCATTCAGGACTTTTTCATTTTTGTTCATGACATCAATCATGACATCCTGAACTTTATGCACGTCTTCCCCTTTACCGCAGCTGAAGACAAGATCAACTCTTCTGAGCGGTTCGGAAGAACAGTTTGTCACAGTTGCTCCCATGAGTCCGCCGTTTGGTACGGTAATACGCTTGTTATCGGTTGTTGTCAATACGGTATAGAACAGATTAATCTCTCTGACAACGCCTTCTACGCCGCTTGTAATAACATAGTCACCGACATTGAACGGACGGAAAATCATGATCATGATTCCGCCTGCAAGATTGCTTAATGCTCCCTGTAATGCCATGCCTACAGCCAGTCCTGCAGATGCCAGTACTGCAACAACAGATGCCATCGGAACGCCGAGGATGTTGATAATGCTTACAACAAGAACAACATACAGAACGACTTTGATCATGTTCAGCATGAATGTCTTGACGGACTGATCCATCTTATCCAGCCATGGCATTTTCTTTGCTGATTCCAACAGTTTGTTGATAATCATCTTCCCGATGATGAAGACCAGTAATGCAAGAACGATATTCTTGCCGACAGTTGTGCATAGTGTAACCAGTTGTTTAGATAATTCTTCCATAATGTAATTCTCCTCTTGTCTTTTATTATAAAACAATATGACAATTGCAGAACAAAAAAGAATCATTATATGACAAAAAAAGACGGAAAATCCGTCTTTCAGTCTTCTGACTTCAGTTCATAGATCATATCACGCAATGAAGCGGCACGTTCAAAGTCAAGTGCAGCTGCAGCTTCCTTCATCTCCTTCTCCAAAGACGTAATCAGCTGTTTCTTATCTTTGCCGTTGTTCTTCATCTTCTTCTGGATATACTTGTTTGCCATCTCCTGGGTTTCTTTGCCACGGATCGCATCTTCGACATTTTTCACGACAGTCTTCGGTATAATGCCATGCCGTTTATTATAATCTTCCTGAATCGATCTTCTGCGGTTGGTTTCTTCAATGGCATAGCTCATGGAATCCGTAATGACATCGGCATACATATACACTTCACCATGCTCGTTTCGCGCAGCTCTTCCGATTGTCTGAATCAGTGATCTTTGTGAACGCAGGAATCCTTCCTTGTCCGCATCCAGAATGCAGACAAGAGATACTTCCGGTATATCCAGACCTTCTCTTAACAGGTTGATGCCGACGATCGCATTCACTTTGCCAAGGCGCAGGTCACGAATCACTTCCGTTCTTTCCAGTGTTTTTGTCTCGTGATGCAGATAAGCAATTTTATATCCCCTGTCCTTGAGATATTCCGTCAGATCTTCCGCCATGCGAGCGGTCAGGGTTGTAATCAGAACCCTTTCATTTCTGGCAATTCTCTCATCCAGCGCTTCACAGATATCATCCACCTGCCCCAGTGTCGGTTTGACGGTGATTTTGGGATCCAGAAGTCCGGTAGGACGGATAATCTGCTCCGTGACATGATGATCTACATGGGATAGCTCATAATCCCCCGGTGTTGCCGAACAGTAGATGACCTGGTTAATCATGCCTTCAAATTCATCATACTTCATCGGTCTGTTGTCCAGTGCAGACGGCAGACGGAAGCCATATTGTACAAGCACCTCTTTTCTCTGTCTGTCACCGTTATACATGCCTCTTACCTGCGGAAGGGAAACATGGGATTCATCGACAATCAGCAGGTAATCCTTCGGAAAATAATCGAACAGATTCCAAGGTCTTTGTCCGGGTTTTCTGCCATCGATATGCATCGAATAGTTTTCAATGCCGGAACAATATCCGTTCTCCCTCAGTGCTTCAAGATCAAACCGGGTTCTCTGTTCAAGACGTTCATATTCCAGAGGTTTGTTTTCCCTTTTGAAATAGGCAAGTCTTTCCTCCAGTTCCTCCTCAATCGCATTGCATGCCCTGAGCATGGATTCCTTGCTTCTGGCATATCCGCTTGCCGGGAAAATATTGTAAAACTGATAGGCATTTAAAGTCTTGCCCGTCAATGGATCAACTTCCGTGATACGGTCGATCTCATCCCCGAACATTTCAATGCGGATATTGAACTGGTCGGTATAGCTCGGTGTCAGATCAATCACATCTCCCCTGACACGGATTGTGCCCCTGGATTGTTCCATATCATTTCTTGAATATTGCAATTCAATAAACTTTCTCAACAGGGCATTTCTTTCATACGCTTCACCGACTCTGATAGTCATAAACATATTCTTATATTCAACAGGATCGGATGCTGCATATATACAGGCAACAGATGCCACGACAATTGTATCCCTTCTCTCCAGAAGAGAATTCAGGGTTGATTCACGGAACATGTCCAGTTCTTCATTGATTGCCGCTGTTTTTTCAATATACATGTCATTTTTCGGCATGTATGCTTCAGGCTGGTAATAATCGAAATTAGAGACAAAAAACTCTACCCTGTTATGAGGAAAGAGTTCTTTAAATTCAGAATATAACTGACCGGCAAGGGTTTTATTATGAGAGAACACCAGTGTCGGACGGTTAACCCTGGCTATGATATTTGCCATGGTAAAGGTTTTTCCGGTTCCGGTTGCTCCTTCCAGGACCTGTTCTTTTTTTCCGTCCAGAAGTCCCTGAACCAGCTCTTCGATTGCCTGTGGCTGATCTCCGGTTGGTTTAAATGGAGAAACCAGTTCAAATTTATCAGCCATGTAAAACCTCCATTGC
Organism: Solobacterium sp.; assembly: GCA_017539825.1. GTDB lineage: Bacteria > Bacillota_I > Bacilli_A > Erysipelotrichales > Erysipelotrichaceae > Bulleidia. The sequence continues at coordinate 7,524 of JAFYCG010000322.1, forward strand.
TTTTGCCAGCTGTGTATCATGATTGGAAGTTGTATTCCAATCCAGAGTAACAGAAGAGATAATCGCTTCGTAGGTATTGTTGTCAAGAATACCGGTTACAGGAAGATCATGATCATTCTGATATTGTCTGATTGTTGCTTCAGTTGATGAAGAGAAATATCCGTCTGTACGATCAACATCGTATTCGAGATAATCCAGACACAGCTGCACATCTTTTACTGCATCGGATACTGAATCAACCTTCACCTCTTCTTCCAGTCCGTCAAACATTTCATACATGACATCATGCAGCTTCACTTCAATATCCGGTTCAATACCGACTTCGTTGACCCATACCCCGGAAGGAGAAAGCCATTTCGATGTAGTATACTTGATTGCGGAATTATCTTTGAACAGCCGGCTGATCTGCACGGTACCTTTTCCGTATGTTTTTGTTCCGATTACCGTAACATCGTCTCTTTGTTCCATCATGGCCATCGTGAATACTTCAGAAGCACTGGCAGTATTCTCATTGACGAGGATAACAATGCCATCCAGATTGATCATGTTATTACCTTTTGTCCTGGTAACTTCTGTTGTTCCGTCCCTGTATTCCTGCTGCATGACAACTGTATCATCCGGCAGAAAACGGCTTGCGATCTTCTGTAAAGCATCCAGATATCCGCCACCGTTATCCCTCAGATCAACAATCAGTTTTGTACAGTTATTGGCGATAAAATCATCCAAATATGCACTGATCTCATCTGATGTTCCTTCTCCAAACTGATACAGCTGCAGATAGGCGATATTGTCTTCCAGGATTTCTCCGAATGCTGTCGCACTGATCGGTGCCCTTGTAATTGTTATCGTTACTGTCTGCCCCTGACGCAGAAAATCAATTGTGACATCCGTCCCTGCATCCCCTTGAACCAGTTCTTTGATTTCATCAGCAGTCAATCCCTCAGCGGGAGTTCCGTCGATGACATGGATGATATCCCCTGCCATAACACCTGCTTTTTCCGCAGGAGAATTTTTAAATACCCTTTCAACCAGGTTGATGCCGTTGGTTGCGATGAATTGTACACCGATGCCGACAAAGTTTCTGTTGATGGACTGGGTGAATGCCTCCATCTCACTGGCGGACATATAGCTGGTATGCGGATCTTCTTCGTTTGTGGTAATGCCGTATAAAGCCTGATCACTCAGTCTTGTAGATACATCTTCAATATCTTTGCCGAAGAACCATTCATTTTCCATGATATCTAAAATGGTGTCTATTTTATCGGAAGGATCCAGAACCTGTGAAATCTGAATGGTATTCTTGGCATCATCGGTTCCCGGTATGGGAAGGAAACTGCCGGCAATCCAACCGCCGATCAAAGCAAGCACTGTCACAACGACAATACATACTCTGAGCCTGCTGCTCGTCGCCCTTTCCTTCATTAATTCATCATATTG
>JAFYCG010000323.1 GCA_017539825.1 Solobacterium sp.
CTTCTGCAATAAAAACCACAAAAATCATGGTACCCTGGGGCACAGGGAATCCCATAAGCTCGGGTAATCTGGACACACTGGTGTTCTTGACCGAGAAGCCCCCACCTCTTAGCTTCAGCGAAGGTGGTGGGAGTATGTCACGAAACTGACGATTCTGTTGTGATTGATTCTGCAATCATACAGGACATCTGTATCAAAAACGCTTCTTCCTCCGATATCTCTGATAACTTCATTTCAAAGAAAGCATCTAACTTCTCCAATCTATACAACAAGGTATTCCTGTGAATATACAGCTTCCTTGCCGTATCAGCAATATTCCTTCCGCAACCTAAATATACTCGTAGGTTCTTTGCCAAGGTACGGTCATTCTCATCTCCCTCATACAATTCTATTACCCTTGGATGACATAATGCCCTGATCTCAGTTACTTTGGACAAGCTTTCCATGACATAGCTTTGAAAGACGGAAGGAAAATGGATTGTATGGTTTTCCTCCGCATAACTTAATGCGATTCTGCTTTGGATATAGGAATAATGCAGTTTTCTTAAATCCCTGAAAGGCATGCTTGAGCCACATGCAAAGCTGAATTCCTTTTGCATTCTCTCTTCATGAAAATCATGATCTTTTGTGGTATTTACAAGCAATACAAGATGATCCTCATGAATCATGACCAATGCATTCTCAAACATCTTCTTCATCCTCTTCTGCCAGGAAGAAGAAGCATACTCATTCGATCTTCCCCTTCTCAAGGAATAAACAAGATAATTATCAAAGATATTCCAGCCAAGAGGTTCTATGCTTTTGATCAATGCAGTCTCATTGACAGATAATCCATTCAGCATTCTTTCGATGTTATAGAAACTGGTCTTTTCTTCCGGATCAGAATGATTGGAAGAAAAGAATAAAGAGATAAAAGAAGATACATCTTCTACTAAAAGAATCTCTCCCTTGGAGAAACCGCCATACAGATCCGAAGACCCCAACAATCCAAACGGAATATCATTCCGGTATACCTGTGCACAGATATGTTCCTGATTATGGAATAACTTCGATCTCCATACAAAGGATTTCTTACCGCTCTCTAACTGTCTTGCGATCAGATCTGCTTCTTCTTTAGAATAGATCTCAGGTCTTGATAAACCCTGTTTCAATACCTCTTCCCAGATGGTTCCTTCTATCGATTCCGGTATCTTTCCTGCATAAGCAGTCATGACAAGTGAATCATCAAACAAAGCAATCGGATTGGATAATATGGAAGCACACTGTTCCAATACATCATTGACTGTATCAGACAATACAACAGCTTTAAGACACTGTTCCTTCCATTCTGTATATTCATTAACACAAGCATAGATCTCTTTTTCTACATCCGTATCCAAAGGAAGGATCAGACAGGAACCCTTATGCTTATGTTCATCCGCATATACCGGTATTTCCTTTCCCTCATTCGTCATAATTATATGATGATTATCTTCTTTCTTCAGATATTGAAATGAAAGATCTTCACCCTTTATGATCTGATTTTGTACATTTATCTTACGATTTAACAGCTCCGCAAGAATTTCTATATTCATTTTCATGATAGATCCTTTCGTATATTTTTAACGAATATACCATTATTTTTTCTCACTATACATCCATTTATTCATTGCGTCAATTCACCTACAATGAAAATGAATAACGAGGAGAAAATATCATGAAAATTCCAATGACAAGCAAGATCTTCGAAGGTGCTTATACCATTTCCCCGATGAACGGTGCTGCGATGATGCCATGGGTACAGTACGGTTCCCGTACGGAATATCTCTGTTGCCATACAAGTGCATGGTTAGGTGTTAACTTATGCATGTCCCCTGTCTTTGACATCAAAGGACCTGACGCTGCCAAATTCTTAAACCAGACCTGTGTCAATCCAAACTTCGATAAAATGAAGGCAGGACAGTCCAAACACGGTATCATCTGCAATGAACAGGGACATATGCTGGCGGATGGTGTCATCATGAAAAAGGATGACTGCTATCGTACATACTGGCTTGCTCCATGCATCCAGTACTTCATGTTTGCAAGCGGATTAGATGTGCAGGGAGAATACGTAGATGATGAATATTTCTACCAGATTGACGGTCCGAAATCCCTTGAAATCTTAGAAGAAGCATGTGAATGCAATTTACATGACATCAAGTTCGCTAAAAACAAGACTGTAACATGCTGTGGGCATGAAATGACTGTACATAGATTAGGCATGTCCGGTGCATTAGCTTATGAAGTACACGGTTCTGCAGATTCTGCAGAAGAAGTCTACTGCAAGCTTCTGGAAGTCACCAAGAAATACGGCGGCATGCCATTAGGTTCCTACAACTACAGTATTCTCAACCATACACCGGGCGGTTATCCTAACCAGCTTCAGCATTACCCCTATGCCTTATTAACCAGTGGTGAACAATTGGCAGATTTCGCAAAGAAATACTGCATGCTGTTCCCATTAAGAGGATCCGCCATGAATGATCCTCTCTATTGTGAAGTTTCCCCATATGATGTAGGCTGGGGAAACAGAATCAACTTCAACCATGACTTCATGGGTAAAGAAGCTCTCATGAAGATCAAGGAAGAAGGAAATATCAGAAAAGCAGTTACCCTGGAATGGAATACAGAAGATGTCGGTGATGTATTCATGTCCCAATTCAGAGGACAGGAAGAAGAACCGTATGATCAAATTGACTGCATCTCTGCTTTAGACAGCTATGAGACATTCGGTATTCATTGTGACTATGTTGAAAAAGATGGTGAGAAGATCGGTTTTGCTTCAGGAAGAACCTATGCCTTCTATGAAAGAAGAATGATCTCCCTTGCCTTCATTGATCCAAAATATGCAGAAGAAGGAACAGAAGTCGAAGTCATCTGGGGCGAACCGGGACACAGAGTCAAGAGAATCCGTGCTACAGTAGCCCGCTTCCCATACTACAATGGCGAATACAGAAACGAAACATGTGACGTCGATGCATTAATTCCGAAGAAATACGAATAAATCTGTGCGAAAGTACAGATTTTTTTGTGTATAATTCTTCCATGAGAATACGCAAAGCAACATTGCAGGATTTGAATGAACTTGCTGAAATTGAAAAGATCTGTTTCCCGCCCAACCAGGCAGCTTCCTATGAATCCATTCAAAAAAGATTACAGGTATTTTCGGATCATTTCTGGATTCTTGAAGAAGATTCCATCATATCTTTTATTGACGGTTTATCCACCGATCAGAAAGATCTGACAGATGAAATGTATGAACATCCGGAAATGCATGATCCGGATGGTGCATGGCAGATGATCTTCGGAGTTAATACCCTTCCCCTTTACAGAAGAAGAGGATACGCCGGAAAGCTGATTCAGACAGTCATTGAAGAATCCAGACAGAAAAAGAAAAAAGGCGTTGTATTGACATGCCTTGAAGAAAAAATACACTACTATGCATCCTTTGGTTTTATCAATGAAGGAATTTCTGATTCCATTCATGGCGGAGATACATGGTATCAGATGCGGATCACATTCTGATCCGTTTTAATATGCTAAAAAGCGGATTTCTCCGCTTTTTTGAACAAATCAACACTTTACAATCATTATGCATTTCATCATTGATCATAATGTATCAGAATATGCTTAAGCTGCTCTGCCTGCAGGAAGCCGTCCGTTACATAAATATGATAAATACATTTTTTCAGTCATTCACTTTGTTTTTTTGTGAATGAATCAGTTCAAGAGCTTCTTTTTCTGAAATCCCGGATATCTTAGCTATATAGGCAATAGCATCGGAAAGGTTTTTCTCTTGTTCTTTGATTGTTTCACTTTGATTGGCAACCATGCCTTCAAGCTCATTGATTCTCTTGTACACAATTTCCTTCACTTCTTCGATGCTCTTCTCGTCAAACATGATCTCTTTTACTCCTGCTCTGTGTTTAACATGATACAAATCTTAGTGTATCATCTGTTCATGTTTTCGGAATAGGATCTTCACTCTGTGAATGTTGTGAGGAAATACGCTCTTGTGCTTCCTTTTCCGAGATTCCAAAAGTTTTTGCAACATACGCAATAGCATCGGAAAGGTTTTTCTCTTGTTCTTTCAACAAAGAGTTTTGTTCATTGAGCATTTCACTTTGTTTGCTGAGCTGACGGTCTTGTTTCTTGATCATTTCACTTTGATTGGCAACCATGCCTTCAAGCTCATTGATTCTCTTGTCCACCATTTCCTTCAC
>JAFYCG010000324.1 GCA_017539825.1 Solobacterium sp.
CTTTTTTCCTTCTTTTGCCAGCTGAACCCAGCTTTCAATTGTCTTCAGTTTTTCATCTTCCGATGAAGAAGCGGAAGAGCCAAGAACAAGTTTCTTAACAAGATCATTATACTCTGCCGCAATCACCATAGAGATCATGCCTCCTTGAGATGTTCCAAACAGATGAATATGATGCAACCCCAGTGTCTGTATTGCCTCAGCCGTATCCTTAGCCATTTCGTATACTGTATAGGTTTCCGGCAATTCATTTCTGCGATCAAACAGATAGACAGTATAGTCATCCGCAAAGATCTTATATGCTTCAACAACAGAATCCGCAAATCCCATAACGCTTTGCACACTGAGACCCGGAATGATCACAAGTGTTTCTTTGCCATTTCCAAACCGGAAATAATTCATTGAAAACGAATCTGTCTTGACTGTTTCAATTTGTGTTCCCATTGCAGATATCCTCCTTTGTCTCATTTACTTTGCATTGTTTTTCCAATTCTCAAGACACAGATTGATTTCACTCACCGGTATTAAAATACCATAACTGAAGTCTTTTCCATCAAGCGACAAACCAGCAGCCGGGGTAATGCCGGTCAGCTTCATATCCTCATTGTAAGCTGCTCCGCCGCTGCTTCCCACCTGCATATAAGCGCTGTGTTTCATTCCGTTGCTCAAAAATCCCTGATATTCACCAAACTTTTCAATACCGGAAAGAATGGTACCATAGGATATCGCAAACCATTCGTTTTGCGGATTTCCGATACACAGAATCCTCTCTCCCTTTTCAGGATCTTTATTTGCGATATCCGCAATCGACAGTTCTTCCCCTGTACTGAAACGGATCACTGCCAGATCATCTCTTTCACTGACATACATCACTTCCGCAGGATACATGGAATCATATGTTTCCTGTGCAAGAATGGTCATCTCATCATATCCCGGGATTTTTTCTTCCTTCATCTCAGTGTTAGCGGTAAATACCAGAAACTGCGCATTTGCAACACTCACAACATGGGCTGCCGTAAGTGCATAATAATATCCGTCTTTGTTTTCTATGATGACACCGCTGCCGAATTCACCATAGGAAACAGAATCATCTTTCTCTGTTTTTGAAACAATTCCGATATTAGCTGACAGAAGATTCGCCTTTTCAAAATGCTCCTTCATATCTTCATAGACAACATCTTTATTGCCGGTTTGCTTTTGGCATCCGAAAAGACACAATACAAATATTGCGACAAGAAATATACACAGTCTCTTTTTATCCAATCGATTCATCAAAGACCTCTTCATCTAAACTCTTTTTTCTTCAATGACATTATGAGAGCTTTTTCCATTTGAAAGATCTGTATTTCAGGTAAACGGAACATGTTTTAAGATTACTGTTTCTTTTTATACGCTATCAGTTCTTTCATCTCTTTCAAAACTGCTCCGCCATGTTTAGTGATGTTTCTATAAATGCGGTAAAACGGAAGAAGAGGAAGAAGAATCGGAAATTTATAGAAAACAGGATAAAAGGTTTTTACTGTCTTCAAAGGTAAGAATATCCTGCCGAATGCGTACTGTATTTTCCTGAACGGTTTGTCCCCGTAGCTTTCAATACTGTTTTTGACCCGGTTTTTTACTGTACCATAGGTACCGGAAGACAACATATATTCCAGCATCTCCTCATCTGCTTCACTTAATTCCTCCAAGCCAAACAAATGCATCGCCAGAATCCTGTTCTGTTCCTCAAAATCCTGAAGATCCATCTTCTTTAGTTCACTTTCAATATATTGCCAATCCATACTGTCGGATTTTCCCTTTACATAAACAAAGGTATCTAACAAAGACCGCAGTCCGGTACCGCTTCCGGTATAGTGTTTATACTCATGGGCAATCATATAGATATAGAAATCCTCATCGGAAAGATGATATCCGTAATGACTGTCTGAATTCGGAATCATCTTATCTTTGATATGCTGATAATAATTGAAAATCTTATCGTTCAAACCGGGCACAAACAGAGCACGGTGCATCTCGAAATTGCAAACCGGTTCTTTATTGTAGTGGTCATGGTGATACTGATCAGTGACAAAGGATATTGTTTCAAACCCGAGACTCTCCATGATTGTCCTGACATCTTCACTTCGTGATACATCATACAGAATATCGTTATCCGCCATCTGTCTCATTCCGATCTTCGGATAAATATCTTTTAATACAGAACCTTTTAACGGCATATACCAGATCTTCGCTTCTTCCAGCTTATGTAGGACAGCTTCCCGTTCAATATCAAAAGCAGCCACCTTACGGATTGCTTTTCCTTTTGCCTGTGTAAAAGCCGGCTCTTTCACCCCTGCACTCTCCAGAGCCATAGCGATAATGCCCGTCAGAAGATGACGTTCAGAAAGACGATATAATTCTGTCAGATTGATCTGATGAACCCGTTCTGCATCAGGAATCTGATCATTTATTGCACAGGAAGCAAGATAAGCAATATGAAATACCATTTCAGGAATCATGCTGAATTACCCCCTTCTCCGTAAACTCCAGCACCCTGTCACAGATCGTCTGTGCTGCCGGACGATGTGTAACGATGACCACGGTTTTATCCGTCATCTGACGTAAATTTTCCAGTAATTGTCTTTCGGTTTCTGTATCCAGAGCACTCGTCGCTTCATCCATCAACAAAACCGAAC
>JAFYCG010000325.1 GCA_017539825.1 Solobacterium sp.
GTGAAGGAAATGGTGGACAAGAGAATCAATGAGCTTGAAGGCATGGTTGCCAATCAAAGTGAAATGATCAAGAAACAAGACCGTCAGCTCAGCAAACAAAGTGAAATGCTCAATGAACAAAACTCTTTGTTGAAAGAACAAAAGAAAAACCTTTCCGATGCAGTAAAGAATCTATACAATTCGATATACAAAGAACAAAAAGACCATTCCGATGCACTTTCCTATGTTGCAAAGATTTTCGGACTTTCAGAGAAGGAAGCTCTGGAACTTATTCATACAATGGAATCACAAAATGAATAGCTGAATAACAAACGCATTCATCATATTTATGTAAAGGATGGCTTCCTGCAGGCAGAGCAGCTTAAGCATATTCCGATACATCATTATTCAATGATGGAATGCATGTAAAGTGAAAATGTTGATTCGTTCAAAAAAAAGCGGAGAAATCCGCTTTTTTACTCTTAATTATTTTCCCATGATTTTTGGATTTCATTACAGAATCGGATGTAACGAATTGTATTTTCTACCGGAGTAACAGGACTGAAGATCTGTCCTTTCTGAATACAGTCATTGTAATATTGCAGTTCATATTGCAATTCATATTCACATGGAAAAGAAAGGGTTTCTATACATTGATTATCCTGATAGATATATGCCGTATTTGCTTTCCAGAAATCAGGTATTTCGATTTTTGCATGATCAAAATAAATCGTTAATCCGTTATTAAAGAGAATTCTTGTGGAAACATTCATTTGTGCAAGAATATCATTCTCTAAATGCGCAGTAACACAACACTGGTCTTCTGTACCGTTCTTTCCGAATGTTGCAGAACCACTACAGGAAAGAACTTTTCCGCCGAGAAATTCAGCCATTGTGAAAAAATAAGCTTCATTGGCAATTAATACACCTCCGCCATATTCTTTCATTGTATTCCAGCCTGTAATGTAAGAACCACCGGTATAAGATTGACGGAAATCCATGTATTGAATATTTCCGTAAAATTTCTGATCTACGATCTGTTTAATATTCTGATAGATGGGAAGATATGGTGTTTTCACAGCTTCTGTCAGAAACAAATGTCTTTCTTTGGCAAGTTCTGCTAATTCATTTGCTTCCTCCGGATGTAACACAAATGGTTTTTCCAGAATAACATGTTTGTTTTTTAACAGAGATTTTTTGGCATATTCATAATGCAGGCTGTTGATCAACGGTATATATACCGCATCAATATCCGGATCATATAATAAATCTTCATAACATCCGTATGCTTTTTCAATATTCCATTTCTGTGCAAAAGCTTCAGATTTAGCTATATCACGGGAAGCAATAGCTTTGATATTACCATTATTTGTTAATCTCAAGCCTTGAATAAATCTTGGCACAATAGAAGCAGTGGATAAGATTCCGTAATTTATCTGTTTCATAGGATCACCTTTTCTTTATATACAGTTTACACTGATTATCTGAGCCAGTCATTTGATACGCATCATTGTATTTACAAAAATAAAAATGATACTTTTCATACAGATTTATATAAATCTAAGCTATAATAATTACCCATGAGATGAGGATGTAAAATGAAACTGATTGTTGGTCTGGGAAATCCCGGAAAAGAATATGAAAAGACAAGACATAACAGCGGATTCATGGTTTTGGATCTGCTGGCAGATAAATGCGGCGTATCAATCAATACAAATAAATTCAATGCATTAACCACAAGTACAAGAATTGAAGGACAGGCTGTATTGTTGATGAAACCATTAACATACATGAATGAATCCGGAAATGCGGTGATTCAGGCTGTAAATTACTATAAGATTGATCCTGAAGATATTCTGGTCATTCATGATGATATGGATCTTCCTACCGGATCATTGCGCATTCGCAAAAAAGGATCCAGCGGTGGTCAGAAAGGAATGAAATCCATTATTGCCCATCTTGGTACGGAAGATTTTGCCAGAATTAAAATCGGTGTAGGACACAGTGAAATGGGCAATCATAAAAAAGTTCCTGACTGGGTGTTGTCACCGATTCCCAAAGCAGAAAAAGAAGTATTTGATTTTGCCCTGAAACAGGCTGCAGAAGCATCTTATGCATGGGTGTATGATGACATGGATCTTGTCATGTCTAAATACAACATTAAAATAAAGAAAGAAAAGAAGGAGGAAACTTGTCCGACAGAGTAAGTCAGATGGCTCCATGGCTGTATGATATATTAAAGGATAATAAGGCGGTAAAGACACTAAATAAGGAAAGAGGAACTCTTCCGTTAACTTCCTTTATTGAAGAAGCACTTGTCATTGCAACATCCTATATCAAAAGACCAAGGCCGATCTTAGTCATCAAACAGAATTTATATAACGCACAGCGACTTTATGAAAGAATTTCAACACTTCTGGATGAAGACAAGTGCGCTCTTTTTGGTGCGGACGAATCCCTTCGTGTAGAAGCAATTGCTTCAAGCCCGGAAATGACAGCGTTAAAAGTTGGCACACTTGCATCACTGTTGGATAATCCGGATCAGGTTGTCGTGACATGTCCTTCTGCTTTATTACGCTTTATTCCTTCACCGGAACAGTTTCAGGATTGTTGTGTTTCTTTGCGTGTCGGTGAAGAAATGAGCATTACGGAATTAAAAAGAAAGCTGAGTGCAGGAGGATATACACAGACATCCCATATCGATCAGCCTTTATCTTTTGCGGCAAGAGGCGGAATTGTCGATGTATATTCCATCAACTATGACAATCCGATCCGTATAGAGTTCTTTGATACGGAAATTGATTCCATTCGTTTCTTTGATGTTGCTACACAGAAGACAATATCTACAGTCAATGATATCCGGATTGTACCTGCATCGGATGTCATCTTTACCGATGAACAGATTGCAGAAATCCGGGAAGAATCCATGAAGCTTCTGAAAGAAGCTGATAATACCTTCTTAAACGGAGAAGTGGAAATAGATCTGACTTCCATGGAAGGGCATGTTTTTGAAAAGAAGATGTATTCATATATGGCTTTGCTGAAGGAAAAGTACGGCATATGGGATTATATGAATCATCCTCTACTAATTTATTCCGATCAGCAATTGATTGAGGAAAGTATAAAAAGGATGATGGATGAAACCATCAAATATGTACAGGAGATGGTACAGGAATCCAAGATGCTTCCCAAGTATACACTCTGGCATGATTATCATCATATTGCCAAAGGATGCAAAGTCATTAAAGAAGATCCTTTTGAAGAAAATACTGCAGGCATAGAAGAAATCCATCTGCCGAATGAAACCATCGACCATAAAATCAAGATGATCATGGCCGATCATAAGGCAGTTCTGGTTCTTGAACCGAAAGAAATGGAAAGAATTCAGAATGCATGTAATGAAAATCATCTTTCTGTAACAAAACTGGATCATGACAGTGAAATACCGGAAGGTATTTCCTTATACAAAGGAAATCTTGCACAGGGATTTTATCTGGTTAATGAAAACATTCATGTGTATTCTGCAGCTGAATTATTTGAGATTCATCACCGTATCGGCAGATATGAGAATAAATTCCGTAATGCGGAAGTCATTCATGGATATGACGAACTTCAGCCGGGAGATTATATTGTCCATGCACAATATGGTGTAGGACAGTTCCTCGGTATTGAAACAAGATCGATTCAGAATGTCAAAAGAGACTTTTTAAAGGTTGTTTACAGAGGCAATGCAGAACTGCTTGTACCTTTGGAACAATTCAGATTAGTGCGTAAGTTTGTCTCTAGAGAAGGTGTTGTCCCAAGATTAAACAAACTGGGGACAAACGAGTGGGAAAAGACAAAGGAAAGATTACAAAAGAATGTAGAGAATATTGCCGAAAGACTGTTAACTCTGTATGCAAGCAGGGAAGAACATATAGGATTTGCTTTTTCTCCGGATTCTGAATTAACTGAGAAATTTGAGAATGCATTTCCGTTTGATTTGACACCGGATCAGCAGAAAGCAGTAGATGACATTAAAAAAGATATGGAATCCAGCAAGCCTATGGACAGGCTTGTCTGCGGTGATGTGGGTTTTGGAAAAACAGAGGTAGCTGTAAGAGCATCTTTTAAAGCTGTTGCAGACGGAAAACAGGTAGCTGTATTATGTCCTACTACGATTCTGGCGGAACAGCACTACCGTACCTTCTCCAAAAGGTATGAAGGATATCCTGTTGAAGTCAGGGTTATGGACAGATTTGTGACGCCTTCCCAGCAGAGACAGAATATCCAGGAATTAAAAGAAGGAAAACTGGATATTCTGATCGGGACACATCATATTCTTTCCAAAGATATTGTTTTTAATGACTTAGGACTTCTGGTAATAGATGAAGAACAGAGATTCGGTGTGGAACACAAAGAAAAAATCAAGGAGTTGAAAAACAACATTGATGTTCTTGCATTGAGCGCAACACCTATTCCGAGAACATTACAGATGTCTCTGGTAGGCATCCGTTCTTTATCTCAGCTGGAAACACCGCCGTTAAACCGATACAGCGTACAAACATATGTGGTGGAAAAGAACCAGAATCTTGTGGTAGATGCCATTCAGAAGGAACTTGCCAGAGACGGTCAGGTTTTCTATCTCTACAATAACATCGATAAAATCTACAACACTGCCAGAACATTAAGACATCTTCTTCCTGAAGCAAGAATCGGTATTGTGCATGGAAAGATGGACCGCAATGAAATCGAAGATACAATGATGTCTTTTACCAATCATGAAATTGATGTCATGGTTTGTACAACCATTGTAGAAAACGGTATTGATATTCCTAACGTCAATACAATATTAATCGAAAATGCACAGGATTTCGGACTTGCTCAGATTTATCAGATCAAGGGAAGAGTCGGCAGAAGCAACAGGCTGGCATATGCATATCTTTTGATTCCGCCGAGAAAACAGTTATCGGAAGTTGCACAGAAACGATTGCAGGCAGTTAAAGAGTTTGCAAGACTGGGAAGCGGTTATAAGATTGCCATGAGAGATCTTACCATACGTGGTGCAGGTGATCTTTTAGGTGCAAACCAGTCAGGATTTATCGATACTGTCGGTATCGATATGTACATAGAAATGCTGGAAGCGGCAATTGAGGCAAAGAAAACCGGCAAAGCACCAAAGATTGAAGAACCAAAAGCCCATGCCAACATACAGAAAACCAGTTATATTCCGGCTAATTTTGCAGCCAATGATTATGACAAGCTGGATATGTACCAGAAGATCGATAAGATTTATACCCTTGACCGGTTAAATATATATAAGGATGAAGTGATTGACCAGTACGGAAGATTGCCAAAAGAAGTACGCATTCTGTTTGATAAAAAAGAACTGGATATTCTGTTAGATGATCCGATTGTACAAAGATACAGAGAACTCAACGGACAGATTGAAATTACTTTCTCTACACTGTATTCCAAGAATGTGGACGGTGTCAGATTATTTGAGAGTTTTACAAAGATCTCCAGAGATATTACAATTAGATATACCAACGGATCAATTATTACATTGATACCGAACAATAAGGACAATCTTCACATGGCAATTGAAGTTGTGAAAAAAGCAAAGGAGGCACAAAAAAATGCGCATTGACAAATATTTAAAAGCTTCCCGCATTCTCAAAAGAAGAACAATTTCCAAAGAACTGGCTTTGAATGATCGTGTAGAGATTAACGGACGTGTAGTTAAACCGAGTCATGATGTCAAAGCTGGTGATATTGTCACGATCACTTTCGGTAACAGACAGATCGAAATCCGTGTTTTATCCATTCAGGAACCTAAGAAAAAACAGGAAGCTTCCGATATGTATGAAATTCTTAAGGAATCCAGAATTGAACAGACGGAATAAACGTGATATATATAAATAGAGGCCAATTATGACAACAAGAAAGAAAGTAAAGAAAAAAAGAAGAAAACTGACACCGATTATGAAACTGATCTGTATCATTCTGATCGGTGCGTCAATCTGGATGCTATATAAAGTAGGAACAGAAGTTCTCACCACAATCCGTCTGCGTGAAGAACTGGCAGAAGTACAGGAAAAACTGCAGGATGTACAGGATGAAAACAGCCGCCTTGTCAAAGAAAAGGAAAAGCTGACAAATCCGGATTATGTAGAGAGTTATGCACGTTCCAACTATATGATGTCAAAAGACGGTGAACAGATTTTCTATCTGCCAGAGGATACAAACAAGTGATGAAGAAATTTAAATTGATTCTTTTAGCATGCACCTGTCTGATGCTTGGCGGGTGTGAATATATGATTAATTATCTGGTAGATCAGCCGGAAAATGTTCCTACACCGACACCGGAAGTTGAAGCTACTCCCGTACCGGTGGAAGAAAGCCTTCATCCAAATGAAGTGACCGATTATGACCGCAAGGCTATCACTTCTCTGATCAATCAGGATCTCAAGACAAAATACGGTAAAGGCAACTATACAACCTTATATGAAGACGGCATCTATTTTGAAAAGAAAGATGGCATTATCACTGCTGCCGGTGAATATAACTTCAGAAAGGATGGTGTATCGGATACAATGCCGTTTACCTATACATATATGGATCAGAACAAAGAATATGTATTTGTCAGCCTGGATGATGAAAGCAATGTTACACCGGAGATGATGGAAGAACAGGCAAGAGCCAGTATAACCGGTAAAGAGCCTAACCGTACATATGATGTCAATGTCAGCGGCGGTATTAATCTTGACTTAAAACATAACGGTGAAGGAACAATGGCTGTCCGTATTGTGGATTCCAAAGGAAAGACGGCTAAGGAAGTCGTCAATAAATCCGGATACTTCGATGAATCCTACAATGTGGAATTAAAAGCCGGTGCTTATCAGATACAGTTGTTCTGTGATGATGGCGGATGGA
>JAFYCG010000326.1 GCA_017539825.1 Solobacterium sp.
ACACCTATTTTCATAATGATTACCGCCTTATCTTTTAGATCCTCATTATTATACTAGATTGTCATCATAATTCGTAGGCTTTCCGGGCAGAACACAAGTGAAACCGTTTCTGCCGAAAATAAAAAGTCATTTCGATCCGTTATCATATCAGCGGAAAGAAATGACTTTCTTATCACGTCAGTTTTCAATATGCATCCATGGAATTGTCTGCCGGATCCATATCATGCTGTGCGATGTTTATTTGATTACGAACGGCTTTACGTTAACTGATTTACCAAAGTTGAAGTTGCCGGTCCCTATTACTCTGACAAACCATGTTCCCCGTTCAGTAGGAATCGACGTGTCATACGAACCATTCTCATATCTGCTGTATTCAACATAATAATCTGTCTTCGGGTTCAATGTCTTACTGCCGATCTTGACCGTCATCTTAGGCTGTTTTGCAGTACCTGTGTACTTGAGAGCAGATACGGAAGTGATCTTGGCATTTGTGAAGTCAGCTTGTGCGATCTTGAATGTCCTTGTAACGGTTCCGGTGTAGCTGCCTGTTCCTGTCATCGTGATCGTTGCAGTACCGGCATTCTTGTTGTTCGTATAGGTCGTCTTGTATTTCAGGCCCTTCGGAGCAGCTATTGTTTTAGCAACCTTCGGTTTATATGCCTTGAATGCATATGTCAGACCGTCAGTATTGGCAGTAACAATGTCCTGACTGTCGAACCATGAGTCATCAAGTTGATATTTCGGTGAAAATGTCAGGACTGCTTTCTTGCCTGCAAATTTCACGGTGATCTTCGCTGTACCGATTGCATTTACCTTGACCTTGACAGAGATCGTATCACCTGAAACAGTAGGTTCTCCCACTACTTCAGCAACGGATTTCTTATTGGATACAGCTGTAGGCTTAGCAAAGCCTTCATTAATCAATTTTGCAACAGAAACACCGTATATTTTCTGATTAGCAGTCAATTCAATAACAGTTAAATCAGAGTCATCGAAATTTGCAGTAATTATTCCGTCTGCTACATCAGCTTTTTTTCCATACGCCTTTGTTAATTTTGTTTTGTTATTTTCATCAAATGTCAAACTTGCAAACTGGTGAACATATACATAGCATGAATATTTATGTCCCCCAATCGTTGCAGTTATGCATGTTTCTCCCGGTGTTATTGTTGTAACTTTTCCTGATGAAGTAACTTTTGCGACATTAGGGTTACTGCTGGTCCAAACTACAGGCCATTTGGAATAGTATTTGCCTACACCACTAACAGAGGTCGGAATAGTAAGCTTTAACGTGAATGATTTCTTTGGCTGCAAAAATTTCTTTGTTTCAGTAATATTAATCTGAGCAAAATATGGATCCTCAGATGAACCAGAATAATTAGTTGTAGCCCAGTTGCTTTCATCAAAGTGCAGTGTCAAACCAGTAATACATGTATTGCCCGATGCTGTACGTCCCTGTGCAGTCATTTGTGAACCGCCGACAAGGAAGAAATTCTTCGTACCAGAGTCATCATTCCAGGTACTGTCAAGCAGATACCATTTTCCGTCAGGCATCTGAACATAGTTCCATGCATGTCCACCAGAATTAACATCACCAACACAGTACATATTTCTGATGCCGGCAGTATCAAGCAGCCAGTTCATTGCAAGTGCATATGATTCGCATACACCGTATCCCTGTAGCAGCGTTCCGTATGCGCAATGGCAGAAGTAATAGAGCTCTGTTCCATAATAAGACTGTTTGGTTCCGTTCGTGTTGTAGTAATTGTGCTCGCACAGCCAGTTATCGAAATACTTAGCCATTCCGTATGTAGGATTGTTCGGATAATTGCTGTTGGCATATGTATATGCTGACTCAACAATGGTGTTGACTAATGCCTTTGCTTCATCATGCATCGTTTTACTGTATGATGATGACTCGACCAGTTTCCATGTAATCGTTACATTGCCGCCAATATATCCCTTCACGTATGAATCTGTTCCCATTCCGCGATCCCACCAATCAAATGTGTTGGGATATGTGATCATCAATGCGTTCAGGGCACTCAGACCTTCTCTATATGTATAGTCAAGTTTGTAATAGCTGCTTCCGGAGGATAATGATCTTTTGCCATTTTTCACAAATGCTGTCTTAGCCTTGTTGTAGAGCGATTTCTGCTGGCTGTTCTTCAGCTGATTATAGAAATACTTTTCGTTCTGGAGAATGGTAAAAGGAACGCTTTCCTCTTCATAATCTTCATAGATGACTTCTTCTTCATCCAGATCGATCAGCTCTGTATTTTCAGCAACAAATTCATATGTTTCCGGTTCAGCAGAAACAGTTTCTTCTGTCACTTCAGGTTCAGCAGTTTCCTCAGCACTTTCAACTGCTTCCGGTTCTTCTGTTGTCTCCGGAATGATATCTTCCTCTGCAGGAACTTCTTCAACAACAGGTGTTTCCTCTGCAGGAACTTCTTCTGTCAGAACAGTTTCAGTAACTGCTTCTTTCGGAGCCTCTACTGCCTCAGCAGGTACTTCTTCCGGTTCTGCTTCTGTTACTTCTTCAGCAGGTTTAGCTTCTTCTGTCAGAACTTCTTCTTCCGGATAGACAAAACTATTACGGGAAAACAGTTCTTTAGCCGGTGTGTTAAAGCCGAAGATGATCGTTCCCTCTTCATCTACAGCGATAACAGCATTTTTATATGTTTCATCTTTTCCATAGGAATCAGCGATCGTATCAGCGATCTGCAGATACAGATCCTGTGATTCTTCCGGGAGACGGCTGACTGCGCCTACAGACAGATAAACGACGCCTTCATACTGAACACCGTCACTTCCGAGCGCCCTGGTCTCAAAGTCGTTGACATCTTCATACATGCCGGAAGCGTCTTTCAGGCTTCCTTCAGGTACTTCAACGTTCTCCGCCTCAGGATCGATCTCGTTTTCTTCTGCAGCAGTTTCGACAGCTGCAGTTTCAGATTCTGTGTCTTCCGTTACTTCATACAGATCTTCTGTTTCCACAGGCTCTTCTTCAGCCTGAAGAACTGTAGTATTACCTGTCAGAAGGCTGATTGCCAGACCGAAAGATAACCATTTTTTGACAGTATTAGAATTCATGGTGTAACCTCCCCCACGTTGTGTCTATTATACGCAAAATATTGATGTTTTTTTTTTTAACAATTTTCGACTATTCTTCATCCGGCCAGGCGCATCCGTCACCGGGATGCCAGACCCCGCCCATTTCAAGACAATCCTTCTCATAATCATCGCTGTAGGCGGGCATTTCTTCGGTATCTTCTGTCCCGTCCTCATCTTCTGTCCATTCCTCGTCTTCCTCAGACCATGCTTCATCTTCTTCAGGATCTGTCCATTCATCGGATCCGTCATCCTCTTCCAGGACTTCATCATCGATCACTGCATCTTCTTCATCTTCTTCATATGCATCGATGTCTTCAGACGGATCATCTTCATATTCAAAATATACATTGCAT
>JAFYCG010000327.1 GCA_017539825.1 Solobacterium sp.
TACTGCTAAACTGGCTGGTACAGAAAGAGGTATCACAGAACCGACACCTACATTCAGCGCATGCTTCGGCCAGGCATTCCTCGAACTCCATCCGACAAAATATGCTGAAGAACTCGTTAAGAAGATGCAGAAGAGCGGTGCTAAAGCTTATCTGGTTAACACAGGCTGGAACGGAACAGGCAAGCGTATCTCCATCAAGGATACAAGAGGCATCATCGATGCTATCCTGAATGGCGATGTCAACAAAGCTCCGACAAAGAAGATTCCTTACTTTGACTTTGAAGTTCCTACAGAGCTTGCAGGCGTAGATACAGGTATCCTGGATCCTCGCGATACATATGCTAATGCTGCTGAATGGGATGAAAAGGCAAAAGACCTCGCAGGAAGATTCATCAAGAACTTCCATAAGTATGAAAACAATCCTGCAGGTAAAGCTCTTGTCTCAGCAGGTCCGAAACTCGACTAAACATACTTTTTAAGACAACTCTAACGGGTTGTCTTTTTTAACACACATCAGTAGAAATATAAAATCTTTTGTATATAATAGAAATGAAAGGAGTGAAAGTATGAAAGACTTAAAAGGAACAAAAACATTACAGAATCTGGAAACTGCTTTTGCTGGTGAATCCATGGCCAGAAACAAATATGATTACTGGTCCAGCAAGGCAAAAAAAGACGGTTATCAGCAGATTGCAGACATTTTCGCATTAACAGCCGGAAATGAAAAAGAACACGCTAAAATGTGGTTTAAATACCTCCAGGGCGGTGCAATCAAGGATACACCTGAAAATCTGTTACAGGCTGCCCAGGGTGAGAACTATGAATGGACAGAGATGTACAAACAGTTTGCTGAAGAAGCTGATGCTGAGGGTTTCCCGGAGATCGCTGCAAAATTCAGAGGCGTAGCAGAAATCGAAAAAGAGCATGAGGAAAGATACCAGAAGCTTCTCAACAACATCAAGGAAGAATCCGTCTTCAAAAAGGAAGAGGAAGTTGTATGGCAGTGCCGCAATTGCGGATATACAGTAGTCGCAAAAGAAGCACCGGAACTCTGCCCGGTATGTGCTCATCCGAAAGCTTACTTCGAAATTAAGTCCAGCAATTATTGATTCTGAATTACGGGAATTCCCGTAATTCTTTTTTTATGATTCATTTAAGTTTCACACAATGATGTAAAAAGATGTGTATAATCATAGGCATGAAAAAGAAGTACATAAACATAGCTTTTGCAATCTATATGATTGTTTTATTACGATATACGGTTTTCAGGGGATCTTTCCTTAAGAACGGTTTTTTCCACGGTACATGGAATCTGACCCTTTTTGATACATATGCGATGTTTATTCAGAATCATGCCTGGTCTGTATTTTTCTATTATCTGATCGGCAATATCATCTGGTTTATTCCTTTGGGACTGTTTATCAGATATTTCAAACAGTATCATACCGTTACAGTTGCTTTTACGGGATTGTGCGTATCCTTTCTGATTGAATTGTCGCAATGGATATTTTCTACTGGTGTATTTGAAATAGATGATCTGATTCTGAATACAATCGGTGTGTTGATCGGTG
Source organism: Solobacterium sp. (assembly GCA_017539825.1). Classification (GTDB taxonomy): domain Bacteria; phylum Bacillota_I; class Bacilli_A; order Erysipelotrichales; family Erysipelotrichaceae; genus Bulleidia. Next base: position 1,572 of record JAFYCG010000327.1, read on the forward strand.
GAATCTTAATGGATTATTACTTAAAAAGAAGAGGCTAGCCTCTTCTTTTCGGTCGTATTCCCATGATGTTCTGTATTTCCTGTATTTTGTTTTTCTGGTTTTCCTTTAACATCGTTATCGCTTTTCCTTTTCTGGAAGCTCTGGCAGTTCTGCCGATACGATGTTTCAGATAACTCGTCTGATCGGGATAATCGAAGTTGATAACCAGTCCTACAGCAGGAATATCAATGCCTCTTGAAGCAACATCCGTTGCAACAAGTACATTCAGCTTATGAGAACGGAAATCTTTCATGATTCTTTTTCTTTCACCGAAATCCATTTCACTGTGGATGGCATATGTTTCAATACCGCTCTTTCGGAGCATATCGGCGACAAAGTCGGATGTATTTCTTGTATTGCAGAAGATGATCGTATCCGTATGTTCCTGTTTCAGTATTTTTACCAGAGGCTCTATTCTCTTGTTTCCCTGAACTATCATATATTCCAGAAGAATATCCTGTTTCAGAAAGTCTTTATTGTCAGATTCGACGATGACCGGATCAATCATCATATCATTGCGCATCTCCTGTATGCCTTCTTCAAAAGTTGCGGAAAGAAGAATTGTCTGATGTGCAGGAAGGAGGGAGAGAACATTTTTGATATCTTCCAGAAATCCCATTGACAGCATCATATCCGCTTCATCGATGATGAGTGTTTCCAACTGGTTTGGTTTCAATGTATGTCTGCGCAAATGGTCGGCAATTCTTGCCGGTGTACCGATGACGATATCTGCGCCTTTGGCATTCATGCGGATCTGTTTCTGTATATCCACGCCACCGCTCAGAACTGTCGTGCGTATGCCTTCACGATTGCTCAAAAGGTTTCTTGCACGCTCAGCAATCTGCATAGAAAGCTCCCTTGTCGGGGCAAGAATGATTGCCTTAGGAAAATGCTTTTTATTTCCCTGGGGTTCCAGTTTATCTATAACCGGCAACAGATATACATTTGTCTTGCCGCTGCCTGTAGGAGAATGCACCAGAACATCTTTTCCCTCAACGATAAAAGGAATGGCTTTTTTCTGAATCTCGGAGAGTTCCGTAATATGGTTCTGTTGCAGGCTGTCCTGTGTGATTTGTGTAAAATCATCGATCGTATATATGTTTTTCATGACTGGGAATTTACCATAAATTTGTTTTTTGGTCAATATGTTAGCAGAGTGTTTCGGAGTATGTTATAATGCAGCCGTAAAAAAGGAGAGTGGAGAAATGAGCACACATTTTGAATATACACCTAAAGGTGTCTGTTCCCGGAAAATCATCTTTGAATTGGATGGAGACATCATTGACAGCATGGTTGTGGAAGGGGGATGTAATGGTAACCTCAAAGGTATTGCATCTTTGATAAAAGGCAGAAAGATTGAAGAGGTCATTGAAGCTCTTAATGGCATTCAGTGCGGGTTTAAGCCTACATCCTGTCCGGATCAGATTTCCAAAGCCTTACAGAGCTATCGTGCACAATAAAAAGCGTTCAATTAAATCGAACGCTTTTCTTATGCCCATGGATCAATGTCTTCAGGAATTCTGATATTGGCTAACAGCATCTGCTGGCTTAAAAACCACTGACCTGTCGATGGCTTCAGGCGCATGGATGCATTCCTCGGGGAATCTGCACCGGCAGAGCGAATGTACAAAGTGGCATGTGTATCATCGGGAAAACTTGTCGGAACGGTTTGGAATTCAAGTGTATACGGAAGGGAAGGTGTATAATGATTCTTAACGGATGCACCTGCAAAGAAGCTGTAAGGTACATATTCCTGACCTTCCATTCTGTCCCTGAGAAACTGTTTCTCATACTCACTCAAACCTTCAGGACCTTTTAAGTATTCCACCATTTTCAAGGCTTCCTCTTTGTTTTGGGGATAGACAGTCATTGCACAAAGAAACAATGCCGGGGCATATTCCGGTTTTGTTAATGTGGCATAAGGACAGTCTTTCATCTCTTCCAGGTTCTGGGGAAGCTTTTCAAATACTACTTTCATCATAACTCCTATTCGTTCTTATCAAGAATTTTCGTGTAACTGCCATCTTCGGCTAGACGGTAGACAATCATGCTGTCGCTTGTTACCGCATATGCTTTTTCGGATTTGAATGTTTCACCTTCATAGGTGCCAAGTTCAAATACGATGCAATCCATATCTTCGATCACAGCCGTTTCATCAAAATACTCAACAGTCAGGCCATCGGCAACTGCATCCTGTACTTCAGGAACATCATAGTACAATGTATCAAAGCATGCCTGAAGGAAGAAGGCATTTTCATCAGAACCTGCTGAGAAGGTATAATCACTGACACCGCCGCCATTAGGCAGATACAATGCACCATTGGCAGAGTTGAGCATCGGGTAGAATGTAACGGTACGTTCACCTTCGGTAAGTTCTACAACCGTATTCGGTGTTTCATCCACATTACAAACCAGTACGACAGGCGTACCATATTCATCCCTGTGCAATACTTCCAGAACATTTTTATCAGCATCGATCTTATTTATCGCAATTGTTGTATCATCACTGACCGGAACAAGAAGATATACCTCATAGCCGCCTGCATCAATGTAGTTTGCTGTCTCAACACTGTAGATAAACGGATAGAACATGCCCATGTAATTGCTTTCCAGAAGGGCTTTGATATCAGCAGAGCTTGCTTTTTCCACATAACCAAGGAAGGATGCACCTAACAGAGAATCCTCAATGCGCAATTCCTCACGCATATAATCCAAAGAATCCTGTAAACCGGCTTCACTGTAATAAGCAGTCTTACTGAAATCCAGGACACCCTGATCCGGGATCAGCACGGAACGGAAATCATCACCGACAAGCGGATAAAAGATCACGCTTTTGTCTGCGTTAGTCACATTGACTTCAATATCTGCGTCATCCATTTCATTACATACAAGAAGAACGGGTTTGCCGTCGTTGTTTTTGTATAATTCCTCAACATGCTCCTGATTTTCATCAATGGAATAAATTGTCATATCTGCATCCGTTTCCGGAACGACAAGGTAGAGCATATAGCCGCCTGCATTAACGAAGTGATCTTCATCAATTTCCTTTAGGAAGGGGAAGGAATCGGAAAATATATTATCCTCCAGCATGTTCATGGCACTTGCATAATCCCATTCAGCGGAAAAGCCAAAGAACAGGGTACCTAACATGCAGTCAGCATCTTTCATGCTCTGATGCATCCCGTCAAGCGTATCCGCAGGTGCAGGCGTAGCTTCTATCACATCATCCAGAATCGTTTCTTTTTCTGCCTTTGCGGATTCTTCCTGTGGTACAGATGCATCGTTTTTTGTACATCCGCTGACCAGAATGCCGCAAAGAAGAACTGCTATATATTTCTTATAATTCATATTGCCTCCTGTTATCATCTACTATAATAAGAGAAACAAACACGAAATACAAAGCGTTTTAAACAAATTCATAAATTCATAAAAAATCACAGATGACGACATCTTCAGAATATTGTAAGATAATTACGTTGATTTAAGAGGAACTATGAAATACATAGAGATGTTATTAAACATCAGCAGATCCAATCTTTTGCGTTTTACAGAAGAAATGCAGATGCCGGATATGAAGCTGATGAGCCGCAGACAGATTGCAGGTGAAATAGACAAGAGAATGCGCAACGGCAAAATCGATGATATGATTTATTCCTTATCGAAGGATGAACTGAGTATCTTCCGTAAAGCGATAAAAGCGTCATATTGCTACAAAGCGCAAAACGATGAAGAAAAGAGAATTCTGGATTATTATTGCCGGTATATGCTTGTTTATTATGATATGCAGAAAAAGGGATATATTGTTCCTGAGGAGGCTGCAGCCGGGATATTGTCATTAACCGCGAAAAGTACATTCAGCAGTGTGCAGAATAAAAGACAGTGGATTATTGAATGTATTACTGCCTGTGTCAGAATCTATCATATCTTTTCGCTGAATGTTCTTTTACCTGTATGTAACAAGAACTTAATCCCTCCGTTAAATGAAAAAGAACTGTTAAGTGAAATCGGTCATATTCCTTCATTTAAATTGCATGCTGCATATCGCCAGTACATGTTTATCGACAATACGCTTGAACAGAAGGATCTCTCTGCACTGTCAAAAGCCGTTTCTTCACGTCTGGGATATTCTTATCCTTCCGTCCAGGAAATTCATGATATTTTTGCGTATGGCTATCCTGTATCGCAACAGTATGTTCAGGATTTTACCTTGCTGTTGAAAAGAAAAAGCGGATTAAACAACGTTGAGAGTATTGTAAGGGAGTGCTGGAAAGCCGGAAACCTGAACCATGAGGGAAAAGTTATCAAAACACTTTCAAATGTATGCAGTGATTCTTCGGAAGTCATTCAAGGTCTGAAAGAATTCCTGCAGAGTGTTCCTAAAGCGCACTTAAAAGGCGGTAGCGGTGCTGTGAAAGTCAAACCGGTCTTCTATGAAGGTTCGATTATGATACATAACGAAGACAACAATCAGATGGTTCTGATGGAAAGAAATGCATTTATGCAGAAGCTGATGTCATACTGAGGAGGAAAACATGGCTAAATTATATTTTTATTACGGAGCGATGGGCAGTTCGAAAACCGCCAATGCATTAATGGCAGAATACAACTATGCCGAAAGAGGACAGAAAGCATTGCTGGCTAAGACGAACATCGATACGCGTGACGGGGCAAACATCATCCATTCCCGTATCGGACTAGAGAAGGAATGCATACTCCTGAGCGAAGTCTGTTCCATGAAAGATGAGGAAATTAAAAAATATGATGCGGTTATCGTCGATGAAATCCAGTTTGCGACAAGAGCACAGGTTGACCGTCTTGCTGAGATTGTCGATCAGCTGAATGTGCCTGTGTTATGCTATGGATTAAGAAGCGACTTCCAGCTGAATCTTTTTGAAGGCAGCGAAAGAATGCTTGCCATCGCTGATGAAATCCGTGAGATCAAAACCGTATGCTGGTGCGGCAAAAAGGCTATATGCAATGCCCGTTACAACAAAGACGGCATTGTACGTACAGGCTCACAGGTCATGCTTGGCGCAAATGATGATTATATCGCTTTATGCAGAAAACACTTTCTGGAGGGTAAACTGAAAAAAGATGACGAATAATCATCTTTTTATTTTGAAGATAATTCGATCAGTCTGTAGATCTTACGGTAAAAAGAATTCTGAAAAAGAAGTTTAAAAATCATGCGTTCAAAGAAATCCAGTTCATTGATCAGATAATCCGGCGTAAATGAGTATTCTTTTGTAAAAGATAAAGGCAGGCCGTTAATGATTTCATCAATATCATCTATTCCGTATACCTTTGTCACACCGACATCATTGATGGGATTTTTGTATTTGGAAGCTTTAGCACCAAATACCGTATAGATATCCATGAGAACAGAAAGAGTATCATATTTTTCAGACAATACCTGAAACAGATTATGAAGCTGTGAGGGAGAAAGATACATGCTTAATCCCTCAAGGATGATAATACCGCATCTGTTTTCGGGCAAAGACTGCACTTTTGCAGGATCTGATGCATCGATGGACATCATATGATATGTATCATTTTCCTGATAATACATTTTACGGACATTGATGACATCGGGAAGATCACAATCCAGCCAATGAAGACAGGGTGCTTTAACTCTGAGACATCTGCTGTCAAGACCGCATCCGATATGTACAACTGTTGCATCCGGATATGTTTTTAGCATCTTCTCCGTCCAGTCATCAAACACTCTTGCTCTCATCGCCATATTGTATGCGAGCCATTTTGATTTCGATTTGCCATGCAGGGGAAATGCTTCTTTATGCCATATTTTTTCGGCCTGAGGATCTTTTAGAATGATGTTCTTTTTGCTGACAGCTGCTTTTCCATATAAAGGAATGAAAAGTGTTTTATTGACTTCATTCATAGTATTTTACCTTTCATACATCCAATATATCACATTGCCAGCCGGAAATGAAAAGGATGACCTCAGTCATCCGGATTATTTCTTGTGATACAGTTTTTTCTGCTGGTATACAGGATCAAATGTCACATTGACACCGAGCTTGCGGAAGACATCCGCATCTTCCTGCGGAAGGATTACCGTACAATGTGCTTCAGAACCTCTCAGCTTATTGAGTTGTGCCATTGCTTTGGCAGCTGTCGGATTAGTCTTTGTGATCAATGCAAGCGCAATCAGTACTTCATCTGAATGGAGTCTTGGATTGTGGTTGCCGAGGCTGTTAACCTTTAAATTCTGAATTGGTGTGACAAATTCAGGCTCAATCAGATGTGTTTCTTTCGGAATATCACCTAATGCTTTAATGGCATTGATGATAACAGCCGCGGAAGGACCGAACAGGGAAGAGGTTTTTCCTGTGACAATTCTTCCGTCAGTCAGCTGTAAAGCAATTGCCGGTTCACCTGTTTCATGTGCCTTGTTCCTGGCTTTTAATGTAACAATTCTGTCTGTCGGGGAAATGCCCAGATCGTTCATCAGGAATTCAATCTTCTGAATTGCGGTTTCACTGATTTTCTGTGCCTTGACATCATAGAGTGTCTTGTAATATCTTCTCAGGATTTCATCCTTTGCTGCTTCAACTGCAGCTTCTTCATCCGTTATACAATAGCCAACCATATTGACACCCATGTCGGTAGGAGAATTGTATGGGGATTCTTTGAGAATCTTTTTGATGATTCTGTTTAATACCGGGAATATCTCAATATCCCTGTTATAATTGACAGCTGTTTTTCCATATGCTTCAAGATGATACGGATCAATCATGTTGATGTCATCCAGGGCTGCTGTTGCCGCGGCATAAGCAAGATTCACCGGATGGGGCAACGGCAGATTCCATACCGGGAATGTTTCAAATTTAGCATAACCGGATGTAATACCTTTGGCAGCATCGTGATAGAGCTGGGAAATGCAGGTAGCCATTTTGCCTGAACCCGGTCCCGGTGCTGTTACCACAATCAGGTTTCTTTCTGTCTGAACATACTGGTTTTTTCCGAGTCCCTGCGGGGAGACAATATAATCCACATCTGTCGGATAACCTTTGATCGGATAATGCAGATAGGACTTTATGCCGCTGTTATCCAATAAACGTCTGAAAGCATCTACAGAAGGCTGATAGGCGTATTGTGTAATAACGACCGATCCGACAAACAGATCCATGGAACGAAGTGCATCAACCAGGCGCAATACTTCCTGGTCATAGCTGATTCCGAGGTCTCCGCGAGATTTGGTATTTTCAATGTTATTGGCATTAATGCATATTATCAGTTCAACCTGATCTTTCAATTCTGTCAGAAGTTTGATCTTGTTGTTGGGATCATATCCGGGCAGAACGCGTGCTGCATGAAAATCCTCAAACATCTTTCCACCGAATTCCAGATACAGTTTTCCCTTGAACATGTTAATTCTTTCCAGAATCTTGTCCCTCTGCAAAGAGAGGTATTGTTTGGAATCAAAAGCTGTTCTTCTCATATGTCAGAAATCCTCCACCGCAAAAGTATAACAGAAATATGAATGAAACAAAATGAAAAATATTATACAATAGTACATGAGGTTTTTATGAGTATCGAAAATGAATTGTTTCTGAAGAAAAAAGCAGATCCGGAAAAACTTCTTTCATACGGATTTCTGAAACAGAAAAACAGTTATATTCTGGAAAAAGATCTTCCCGGTACAGATATGCAGGCAGTTATACGAGTTTCCGATCAGAAGATTAACGGCAAAGTTTTTGATCCTTTTGCCGAAGAGGAATACATTGCATTCAGAATCCGGGAGAATCTCGGATCTTTTGCATCAAAAGTCAAAGATGCCTATATAACACTTCTGGAAGATATCCGTGATCACTGTTTTTATGATGTACCGTATATCTTTGATCAGACTGACAGGATTGTCAGATGGATCGAACAAGAGTATCACATTGTTCCGGATCATCCTTTTGCCAAAGAGGAATCCTATGCCGTATTGCGTAACAGCAACAGTCAGAAATGGTTCGGGCTTCTCGGAGAAATCGATGGCACAAAACTGGATCTGGAAGGTAAGACAGAAATTCTGAATGTCAAAGCAGATCCGGAAAAGATCAACGGACTTTTGGAAACAGAAGGTATTTATCCTGCTTACCATATGAACAAGAAAAGCTGGATTACCATTGTTTTAAACGATACTGTTAACGATGAAATGATTCATGAACTCATCCGTTACAGTAAGGAAAGTGTGGACGGAATAAAAAACCATATCTGGCTGATTCCCGCCAACCCCAAATACTTTGATCTGGATCATGCCTTTCAGATAACGGATGAAATCTACTGGAAACAGTCTGCCAACTATGAAATCGGGGATATCGTCTACATGTATTACGGCGTACCGTTTTCTTCCATACGCTATCGTTGCAGAATTACACAGCTCGATATTCCTACAGAAGGAGATCCGACCGGAAAAATCCGCATGGATAAGCTGATGCGGATCAAGAAATTAAATATGTATGACGGCAATCTGATCGACAGAAAGGTATTAAAACAATTCGGTATAGTGACAGTCAGAGGTCCTAGAAATATGCCTCAGGAACTGATTGATGAAATAGA
>JAFYCG010000328.1 GCA_017539825.1 Solobacterium sp.
AAGGATTGGCCATGAATGATTGAAAAACCAATTCATCGTGTGCTGTGACAAAAACCACAGGTATTTCCGGATGAAAAGAATGTATCGCTTCCCCCAGGTGAATTCCTGATGATCCGGCAAGGTCTATATCAATAAAACAGGCAAGAAAAAATACTGAAGGATCAAGATCCTCCGCCTTGCTCATGAGCTTAATTTCAGCGGCAATTTCCTTACTGAGATTTCTTTGAACCTGATCAGCAATGGCGTTCCGGTCACTTTCACAGTCGTCAACAATTGCTATGATTCCCTTTTTCATGCTTCCATTTTATTTTCATTGTGCGTACGAAGCAATGGATACGGAAACGATACTCCTGCCATTTGTACCGCATTTCATACCACATATACCAAATGGCATATTTCGTGTTGCGGCATAACTCCGGACATTTTATGAATACTCTGTAACAGCTGCTTTTTTACAGGGCAAATCAATAATGGAGGCCATGATGATTGAACTGAAATCTCTTACGAAAAGATATGGGGATAATCTCATATTCGACAATGTCAGTGCAGCTTTTAATAATCCCGCATATGTATATGGTGTGTTCGGACCGAGCGGCAGCGGAAAGTCAACCCTTTTTCATATTCTGTTCGGCCTGGATCAGGACTATGAAGGTGATTATATCTTTTGTGATTCAGATGCAAAGCAGATGAATCCATCGGAATGGAGCAGGATCCGTACAGATTTTATGCAGATTGTTTTCCAGGATTTTAAGCTTCTGGAAAATATGACTGTTTATGAAAACCTGTATTTTGCTTTGTCCTCACATAGTGAGTCAGATGATGCAAAAATCACGGATGTCCTGAACGATCTGCATCTGAGTCATCTGGCTGATCAGCCGGTGAAAACGCTTAGCGGCGGAGAAAAACAGAGGCTTGCGATCTGCCGGGCTGTATTGAACAACCCCAGGATTATTCTCCTGGATGAACCGACAGGTAATCTTGATGATCAGAATACAGAAGATGTTATGAAACTGATTGCATATATGCGCGACATGGGAATTATGGTCATTATCATTTCGCACGACAGCCGTGTTATGCAGATATGTGATGTTTACTATGCAATTCAGAACCGGAAACTGGTTCGTATGAAAGGAGAAGATACCTCTGCTGCAATTACGTCAAAGCATGAATACTCCGACGGTGATCATCGTATATGGGAATACGTTACAGCATATTTGAAGCACTGCATAAAAGACCTGTCATTAAATAATGTGCCCATCATTGGAATCTTTATGGTTTTTATGGTCTGTTTCTGTGTGGCATGGTCATACCTGATCGGTCAGCTGGATCTGTTTTATGGAGGCCTGGACCGCAGCGGCATATATTTGAACACAGAAAACTACACCAGCAGTTACCTGAAAGAAAACAGGGAACGCGGGAAGACTGTCATGGATGACGGGACCCGGATATATTTTTCACAGGAGGATCTTGCGGCTGTAAGGAAACTGAATGGAGTTGAAGATGCGGATATCATGGATATCGGCAGATATAACTGTGATGATACAGAAGCATATACTTTGGAATACCAGTTTTTAAAAGTAGATCTTGCCGATTCTCTTAAGAATAGCATGAGTTATCCCGGCTTTCCTGATATGGTGCCTTTTCAGTTTGAAACGCTCAGAGTAAAGAAATCATTTTCCGATATATATAATCCTCTGCATATTGAGCTTATAGCCGGCAGGATTCCGGATGATGATTCGGATCAGTTGCTGATACCTGATTATCTGGCAGTTACATGGTTTGGCTCTGCAGAAGAAGCCGTAGATCAGCTGACCAGCCTGCCTGTAAGAAACACGGAACAGAAAAAGGCAGATAAAAAGTATTGCATTGCGGGTGTTTATAAATCTTCTTTCGATACTCATGTTGAAGAAAATGGAGTTCTTTATCTGGGTTACCGTCATTTTGACGCTTCATTGACTGCGTTAATAACCGGGCAGGAAGGATATGAGATGTCGCTGGCTTCATATAAGGAATACAATGGTGATCCTGCAGGAACAGTATTTGAAAGCTATGAAACGTATCTGAAGGCGGTAGTAACAGGACAGCGGGATATTCTGATCCGGCTTAAAGACAGTTCAATGTCTGCCGAGGTATCTGAGAGTCTGCATGATCTGTTTCCAAATCTTAATTTCATATCCTCGTATGAGCTTTCCCGGGGATCATTCCGCAATGCATACAGAGCCATGTGGACACTGATTTTATTGGGAGCAGCTTTATTGGCAGGTGTATTCGGAATCATAATAATCATGTTAAACAGAAATTATATCCGCAAACGGAACAAGGAACTTGCCATTCTTTACAGCCTTGGCTATACGAGAAAAGAACTGATTAAGATCTTATTACGAGAGTATTTTACAGTAAATACTGTTGATTATCTGATCACGTATCTGCTTTTGTACGGATTATATTCACTGCTCCTGAAGCATACATCGTTTTATTTACAACTTTCCGCTCTATTTAAGCCAGAACTCATATTGATTGGATACCTGTTTGTCATGGTTATGACACTATTGTCGATATGTTACTCCGTTTTTGGAATCAAACGTTCAAATCTTGTGATGTATCTGAAATGATTCAGTTTTAAGATCATGCTGAATTTTGCAAAATGGCTATCATAAGGCAAATGTTTCATTGATTTGATATTGTATTTCATCTTTTTGTCCTTTCATTTCAAACAGTATACCTATATAGTTCCAACAAATGCATTAAAAAGAACAACAATGCCATAAAGCAACTTATCCATGCCTGCACAGAATAATATCCGCCCTTTCTGAATCTGTTCCATGAGAAAACCGCACA
>JAFYCG010000329.1 GCA_017539825.1 Solobacterium sp.
GTTAAGCCAAACTGCGGAGGTTCTTTCAGCATAGCGCCTACAGGAACGTTGCAAAGACCGACTGTCTTCTTCCATCCGCCCCATTTAATTGCAGCTTCTGTAACCATTCCGGACGGGTTGGTGAAGTTGATCAGCCATGCATTCGGACAGAGTTCCTTCATATCTTCAATGATACTTAAAATAACAGGGATCGTTCTGAATGCCTTGAACATACCGCCGGCACCGTTTGTCTCCTGGCCGAGCATGCCGTAAGATGCAGGAATTCTTTCATCTTTAATACGGGCATTTAAAAGACCTACACGGAACTGTGTTGTAACGAAGTCAGCATCCGGTAATGCCTCTCTGCGGTTTAATGTCAGATGGACTTTCACATCATATGGTGTTGCATCCCACATACGCTGTGCCATTGCACCAACGATCTCTAATTTTTCTTTACCTGCTTCAACATCGCAAAGCCAGATTTCACGAATCGGAAGTTCATCATAACGCTTGATAAAGCCTTCCATCAGTTCAGGTGTATAGCTGCTGCCGCCGCCGATTGTAACGATTTTTACAGGTTTCTTTTCCATGATTTGTTTCTCCTTTTTTCCTGATTAAATTATAGAAGATTCTGAAAGCGTTCTCAATCGGATTTCAAATGTTTGACCTGTGTTCCAAAATGTTCTGTAAAAACAAAGAAAAATAAGGAACACTGTTCCTTATTCATTCAATTCAGGATTCGATGATTTTCTTCCCCGGGAAACAACTGTCGGAATACTTTCGTTTTCAGAGCTTTTCTTCTTCCTCTTTCTGTTACCTTCATAATCCAGATTAAAAAGATTTGCGTATAAGACATCCAGCACATACATGGAAGATATTGCAAAGCTGAAATTTCCTAAATTGGAGATCAGCTTCTCTTTGGAAGAGACAGGAATGGAACAAGGCACAAGTGCAGACAGACGATTGATTCCGTAAGAGGTAATCGCTACGCAGGAATAACCTGCTTCCAAAGCTTTTCGGGCATATGTCACAACATGTTCACTCTCTCCGGTATAGGACAGAAACAGGAAAGCACAATGTGAAGGATTACCATGATCCATCTCAAAGGCAATATCATGTGTCTGGTTGAGGATATGTACCCTTTTGCCGATCTTCATCATCTTTTCCTTGAAGTTTTCGGAGATACCTCTTTGTGCGGACAGGGTGATGATGTAGATTGTATCTTTATTCAGAATCGATACCGCTTCCTCAATCACCTCTTTTTTTAACAGGGACAATGTATCCAGAACGGTTTCTTCATATAAGCCGGCAATCTTTCCGGATATCTCTATTTCCTTGTCTTTCTTTTCAAAAGGACGGTTCGGATTAATCTCATGAAAATAACGGGAACTGTAGTCCAGTTCTTCAAGATACCTTTCTTTAAAATCATTCAATCCTTCAAATCCGATCTTCTGACAAAAACGAACGATCGAAGAAGGTGCAACATAAATTTTCTTCGCAATGGAGCGAATTCCTTCTTTACGGATCTTCATCCCTTCTTTCAGAAAATAATCGGCAATGATTTTCTCTGCATCAGAGAATTCTTCCTGTTTTTTTAATACATCCTGTATAAGCATACTAATAGTTTAACACGTTGTTGAAAAAATTTTAAAAAAATGCTTGACATTCATTTTGTATAGGTGTATCCTCTTTGAGGCGTTAAGGAAGACAACATCTGATTCAACCGAATCAGATTGACATATACGCTTAAACTGACTGGATTCAGTCAGGTGATATATACCCACAAATTGATCACAAACGTGATCAAGCGATATACAGAAACAAACGGTTCATAGAACCGGCGATATACAGGCGGGCAATGATGCTCTTTTTTTTGTTTCTCGGGAAGTTTTGCAACTTACACAATTTATTCATATATAATGTACAATTTTCCTATATAATACTTAAAAAGATGGAAAGAAGGAAAATCATATGCAATACTGCCTCACGAGCAATACAAGAGATTGCCGCAATTGTTACAAATGCATCAGACACTGCCCGATTAAATCAATTTCTTTTAAAGATGAAAAAGCTTCAATCATCAAAGAAGATTGTATATTGTGCGGAAGATGCTACAACGTATGCCCGCAGAATCTGAAATCGATCCGTAACGATATCGCCAAGGTCAAAAGATTATTACAGGATAACGAAAAAGTCATTGTATCTCTTGCACCGAGTTTTATCTCTTATTACTCCGACAGTGATATTGAATGCATGAGAACTACATTAAAGAAGCTTGGCTTCTTTGATGTCGAAGAAACGGCAATCGGTGCTACGATTGTTAAAAAAGCATATGACGAAATGTTAGAAGAAGGAAGAGATGTCATTATCTCTTCATGCTGTCATTCGATTAATATGCTGATCAAGCGTCATCATCCGGAATGCCTTCCGTATCTTGCAGATATCTATTCCCCGATGGTTGCCCATGGAAAAGACATTAAGCTGAGATATGGCGACAAGGCAAAAGTCGTATTTATAGGACCGTGCATCGCAAAGAAGGATGAATCCGATAAAAACAATACCCTTGTTGAAGCTGTATTAACCTTCCAGGAACTGGATAATTGGCTTTCACAAGAAAATATCACTTTGGAAACAACCGAACGCAAAGAACTGACGGAAAAATCAAAAGCACGTTTATTCCCTACCAACGGCGGTATTCTGAAGACAATGGAATGCAAAAATGATTCCTATCAGTATCTTGTATGTGATGGCGTTGAAAACGCCGTACAGACACTGAACGATATTGCCGAAGGAAAGATTCATCACGCATTTATCGAGATGTCCTCCTGCCAGGGAAGCTGTATTAACGGTCCGATCATGCTGAGCAAAAAGCAGAGTATTATGACCGGTACAATCTTTGTCAACCAGTATGCAGGTAAAGAAGACTTTGACTGCTTTGTCAGTGAAAGAAGCGATATCAATACCGCTTATATGAAAGATTATGTCCACGAAAAGATCCCGACAGATGCAGAAGTGGATGCTATGCTGAAGAAGATGGGAAAAGAAGATCCGAAGGCTCGCTTAAACTGCGGATGCTGCGGATATGACACCTGTATTGCCAAAGCCAAAGCAATCATTAAGGGTAATGCAAATATTGAAATGTGTCTTCCGTACCTTATGGAAAAAGCAACATCGCTTTCCGACAATATCGTCTATAACACACCGAATGGATTGATGGTACTCGATAATGATTTAAATATCCAGTTAATCAACCAGCCGATGTGCAGAATCGTCGGTTCAATCAAGCCGGAAGATGTTATAGGGACAATGGTCACTGCTATTCTTGACCCGTTTGATTACCTTGATGCATTACAGGGAGAAAGAGTTTTCCGTAAGAAATCCTATCTGAGTGAATATGATAAATATGTTGAGAATACGGTAGTTTATGACGAAAAGTTCAATGTATTAATCTGTGTCATGCAGGATATCACAAAACATGAACAAACTGCGATCAAAGAACAGGAATTGATTGAAAAGACTTTAAAGATTACCGATGAAGTCATCGAAAACAACATGAAGACCGTACATGAAATAGCCTCCCTGTTAGGTGAAACTGCAGCTGAGACAAAAGTGGCCCTGTTGTCACTGAAGGACACAATCCACCATGATAAGTAAGATTGTTGCTGAATACGGATATCTTTCCGTCAACCATTTCGGGGAACAGTTATGCGGTGACAATGTCACTGTTGTTGAACCGGATGAAAACACAAAAGTACTGGTATTGGCAGATGGCATGGGATCAGGTGTAAAGGCGAATATCCTTTCCACTTTAACCTCAACCATGATGTCAACCATGCTTGCCCATAACATTGATTTTGATGAATGTGTACAAACCATTATCTCAACCCTGCCCATCTGCAAAGACAGGCTGGTTGCCTATTCTACATTTACCGCAATCCGCATCTACAACGGATATCAGATTCAGATCTATAACTATGATAATCCAACACCGTTTCTGATCCGAAACGGAAAAGCAGTGCCTCTGGATTTCACTTCCTCGATTGTCTCTGATAAACTGATTGAACAATGTTCCTTCAAAGCCCGTTTAAACGACTGTATCGTTGCAATGTCTGACGGAGCCATTCATGCAGGTATGGGTGTCACGTTAAACTTCGGATGGGAATTACCGCAGATTATGGATTTTGTCCAGGCAAATTACAGAGATGATCTTTCCGCCAAAGCCATCGCAACAACATTGATCGATCGTTGTAATGCACTATACGGCTATGAACCGGGTGATGATACGACAAGTGCCGTTGTCCGCATCCGTGAAAGAAAACAGGTCAACCTGATGTTCGGTCCTCCCGTAAACCCGGAGGATGATGCCCGTATGGCTTCCCTGTTCTTTGCCAAAGAAGGAAAACATATTGTTTCCGGAGGTACAACCGCTAAAATTGTTGCCAATTATTTAGGCAGAGAGATTATCATGGACAGTGTGAATATGGATGAAACCATTCCGCCGATGTCCATCATCGAGGGTGTGGATCTGGTTACGGAAGGTATGGTCACATTGCAAAGAGTCTATGAATATGCACAGAATTACCTGGATACCAATACAGAGTATTTCAATTGGAATTACCGCCTGGATGGTGCATCCTTAATCGCTTCAGCATTATTTGAAGAAGCGACAGATATCAATTTCTTTGTAGGCTGTGCTATTAATCCTGCGCATCAGGATGATGATGCACTCGGTTACAGACTGAAAATGCGTATTGTCGATCAGCTTGCAGGATGCTTGGAAAAGATGCATAAACGAATCAAAATCACTTACTTCTGAAAAAGACACGGAATATTCCGTGTCTTTATTTTATATTTCCGCTGTTAATGCCCTGTTCAATCGTATACGGTTCTATCCAGTCGATCACTTTTTTAATCTGATCATTCCAGAAGTCCCATTCATGAGCCCCTTCTGTTTCGCTGTAGGTTACATCGTAACCATTTTCGATAAACAGGTCTTTCAGATCCCGGTTGACTTTCAACAGTCCGTCATCTTTTCCACATCCGATATAGATTCTCTGGTCCGTCTTTTTATCTTTTGTGTTTTGTTCAATCAGATAGCTTAAACTCTTATCCGATGATCTTGCTTCATCGAAGTTGCCGAAGGCAGCTTCCAGAAATTCTATTCCGAACAGTTCGATTCCTACAGTCGGATCCGTCAGCAGATCACCGACGGAGAGTCCTGCGATACCGCCAAAGTTCTCATAGTATTTCAAACCGTTTCTTACTGCTCCGTATCCTCCCATGGATAAACCGCCGATAAATGTATCTTTCTTTTCTCTGGACAGAGGAAACATATCCCTGGTCAGCTGAACGAGTTCTTCACCGATAAATTTACCATAGTATTCATGCATCGCAGGATAATCCAGATAGAATCTGTTTTCACCTGCCGGCATAATGACCGCAATGTTCTTTTCTTCTGCCCATCTTTGCAGTTTCGTACCGTTAATCCAGTCTACCTGGCTTCCGAAAATACCATGCAGAAGATATAGTGTTTTAAAATTCTTTTTCTTTATATTTGCATTGTCTTTCTGATCAGGCATCTGCAGCTTGTCAATCGGCAGAATTGCATTTACCTGAACAGTACGCATTAATGACTCTGACATCAGATTCATCTCTATAAATGCCATTTATTTATTCTCCATTTTCTATAATACTTTTCAGAACCAGATTTATGCCTCCTTGATTCAGCAACACGGTTAAATCTCTTTTATCCTTGCGTATATCAATGTCATCGATACATGCAAGGTAAATATTTTCACGGATAATCTTTTTAACCTCTTCAATAAATGAATCAGGAGCATAGGCAAAGATCCCCATCAGCATGATATAGTCCGGATCAATACCCAGGAATACTGCTCTGAGTGCCAAGCCTAAATAGTTAGCCATATATTTTCTGATCTTTTCTGCATCCGGGTTATTTTCTTTTTGCAGAATATA
>JAFYCG010000330.1 GCA_017539825.1 Solobacterium sp.
AAGAGATATCCGTGGAGAAATGATACAAAAAGAAGATATCTGAAAAAGAAAAATTGACGCACTATTTCTGCAATGGTATTATTTTCGGGATTGAAATGGGGATAGAAGAATGGTGAAAGTTGTAAAATTCGGAGGAACATCTCTTGCCAGTGCAGAAGTAATTCAACAGGTTGCTTCCATTATTAAAGAAGATGAGGACAGAAGATATGTGATTCTTTCCGCACCGGGGAAACGCTTTAAAGAGGATGACAAAGTCACAGATCTGTTAATTGCGGTTCATGAACAAAGAGAAAAAGGCCAGGACACAACAGATACATTGACGAGAATTGAGGAGCGTTTTCAATCCATAGTGCAGGGACTTGGTATTGATTTTGATGTCAAAAAGGAAATTGATACCATTCGTTCACATATGCAGGAAGAACCGTCATTGGATTATCTTGCCAGCAGGGGAGAGTATCTTAACGCAAAGATTTTTGCAGAATATATGGGATGGCCCTTTGTGGATGCATGCGACCTGATCCGCTTCCACCAGAGCGGAATGCTGAACGAATCGATCACATATGCATTTGCAGAAAGAATGTTGGAACAATATGACAGAGCGGTCATTCCGGGATTTTACGGAGCGGGAAATAACGGTCTGATTAAGACCTTTTCCAGAGGCGGATCCGATATTACTGGAGCAATTGTTGCCAGAGCCGTCAAAGCGGATGTCTATGAGAACTGGACAGATGTAAACGGATTTATGAGTGCCGATCCGCGGATTATTTCCGATCCCAAACAGATTGATATTATCAGTTACAGGGAATTGCGGGAGTTATCTTATATGGGGGCTTCTGTTTTACATGAAGATTCCATTTTTCCGCTTCGCAATACGGGTATTCCGATTCTCATCAAAAATACGATGAATCCAAAGGCAAAGGGCACAACAATTGTTTCCAGATATCCGGTGAATATGCATACGCATGCAGTTACCGGTATAGCCGGAAAGAAAGGTTTTTCCAACCTGCAGATAGAAATGGCAATGATGAACAGCCGGATCGGTTTCGGGGCAAAGGTTCTTCAGATTATTGCCGATAACGGGATATCTTACGAACATACACCTACATCAATCGATATCATGTCCATCATCGCTGAAACCCAGTATTTTGACAAAACCAGAAACAAGGTGATCATGGAGATTGATGAAGCATTTCATCCGGACCGTATTTTTCTTGAGGACGGTATTGCCTTAATTGCAATTGTCGGAGAAGGTATCAGTAAGAACGTCGGTATTGCGGCCAAAGTCATTCAGTGTTTTGCAGATGCAAAAGTCAATATCCGAATGATTGATGCCGGGTGCAGTGAGCTGAATATCATTGTCGGTGTGGAAGATGCGGATTATGAAAAAGCGATCAGGGCTTTATATGATCGCTTGTATGAATATTTCTGATAAAAAAGGCGAGAAGTTTCGCCTTTTCATTTGTTTTTAGAAGAATCTTTCAACGAGTTCGCGGCTGTATTCAGCTGTTTCATCCATATCGCCAAAGCTCATGACTTCACCTGCATAATAGGTGTCATATTTGCCTTGCATTGCTTCAACCTTGTCATACCATCCTGCAGCGTAGTCTTCTGTGAAGACATGCGGGAAGTAATACCAGCTCTGTTCGTTGACGACGTTGGAAGCAGGGTTCTTCATGGTCTTAAGGTCATCCAGAACGGTCTTCTTGCAGACTTCATACGGGATTTCCGCTTGGTCTTTATGCTTTCTCAATGCATAAGTTGTGATGACCTGATCTTTGGAATCTCTCCATCTTCTGTAGTAGACCATCAGATGACCCAGACGTTCCGGTGTCATGTTGTCAAATACATAATAGGAGATGTCAGGATGATCTTCCGGTTTTGTCTCAACTGCCAATACATCGTATCTTTCGTAATCAATCTTGGAGAAGTATTCTTTCTCGTCTTCTCTTGCATCGGCATAATCCGGGAAGTACTGTAACGGTGCAGTGACGATGAGCTTGTCATATTCTTCAACTTCGCCATTGACTGTTACATAAACCTTGCCGTCTTTTCTTTCAATATTTGTGATGTTGCTGTTGAGTCTTGCGTGGTTCTTCAATTTGTCATTCAGGGATTCCCAAATGAACTGTGTACCGTTTTCCCATGTCCAGAGGTTGATGTTGACAAAGTTCATACATGTCTGGAAATCAAGATATTTCAAAACATATGCAGCAGGAATTTCATCAAAATATCCGTAGCCGAAGGATGTGAACGGACCGATCCAGATTTCCTGTGTCAGCTCGACACCGTTTAATTCACAGAATTCTTTGAAAGGAAGGGCAAGATCTTTCAGATTTGCGTTTGTTCCGGAAACCGGTTCACGTCCCGGTGTAACTGCGAAGCCTTCATATCTGCCTTCTGCTACGCCTCTGTGTCCGTTAACATCATATCCCTTATATTTTGTTTCCAGGATTTCGCCGAGTTTCTTAACCTGTTTTCTCATCTCCATCAGATGCGGAATTCTCAGGACATTCTTTTTCGGATTAAATGGTTCAATAACCTTTCCGGTTTTGTCCTTGTAATTTCGATTGAGTTTAGGTCCGTCATGCGTGATACCGCAGAATTCTTCTACATCGTGAACTGCATAGTAGGAAGGGACACCCATGATTGCACCCATTTCATATCTTCTGCCATTGTAATGCGGACTGTGGCATTTTCCACCAACGTGATCATTTCTTTCGAGGATGGTGTAGTTTTCATATCCTTTCTGTTCCAGATACATGCCTGCTGAAAGACCGGCCGGTCCTCCGCCGATGATACAAATTTTCGTATCCTTATTCATTTTATTTCCTCCATATTTGTTGAGAACATTATAAAACACTTTGTGAATAAATGCACGACCATGTTATACTTTTTATATGAGATATAACGGGTTTGAAGATTTATTGAAAAGACAGGCAGAATCATTGGAAGATCATATTGCACTGGTTGAAGAAGAGACTTCACTCAGCTATCGTGACCTCTTCAAAAAAGTGATCATGAGAAGGGACGAACTGATTAAAACAGGGAAGACCTGCATGGGCATCATATGCGATACAACCATCGAATGTGTTATAGAGATTTTTGCATGCAATTTAGCCGGCATGCAGCTGGTTATGCTTGAAAAAAATCTTCTGGCTGATTCCTTGCAGAAGATGCTGCTGTATGGGGATGTGGACATGCTGTATCCGGAAAATGATGATTTGAAAGGGTATCTTGGCCGGGGGGTAAACGATGGAAAAGGCCGGGTTTTATTCTTTACAAGCGGTACAACCTCCAGTTCCAAAGCAGTGGTTTTGACAGATCGTTCATTGATGAACAGTGCATTTAACGGTTATGAAAAACTGCCTTTATCCAAAGAGGATACATTATTATGTATTCTGCCTCTTTCACATGTATTCGGATTTGTCTGTGGACTGTTATGGGGACTTTCTTCCGGAGCGCATGTTGCTTTGGGAAGAGGGCAGAGACATTATATGGATGACTGCAGTTTTTACAGGCCGACGGCAATCAGCGTTGTGCCGATGCTGTTGAGTTTTCTTGTAAAATACCGTTTGCTGAATGATGAACTGAAACTGATTCTGATCGGTGCGGGAGATTGTTCCGATGCATTGCTGGAAGCGGCAGGATCCTTAGGCAGAAGAATATGTTTCGGTTACGGATTAACGGAAACCAGTTCCGGTGTAGCTCTCAGCATCAGTGGAAATCCGAGGGCTATGGAACCGTGTATTGATGACGATATCCGTATAGAAGAAGACGGAGAGATCTCCGTAAAGTGTGATACATGCATGATGCAGGGATATTATAAGGATCCCGAAAGCACCGGGGATGTTTTGCGTAACGGGAGATTATATACCGGAGATCTTGGCAGAATGGATGAGGAAGGAAAGCTGTATATACTCGGCAGAAAGAAAGATATCCTTGTGTTTTCAGACGGGACAAAAATCTTCCTTCCGGAATATGAGGAAAAGATCGGGAAAGTGCTCGGTACCGATCGTTTTGCCGTGTGTAAGAGGAATGACAAACCGATCCTTGTCATGGAAAAACAGGAAATGGACAGACAGAAAATCATGGATCTTCTGAATGATATTCCGGGCATCCCGAGAGGCCATCGGATTCATGATGTCTTTATACTCGGACATGAACTGCCCAGAACAACAAATGGAAAAGTCAAAAGATGGGAAATAGAAAAGGAGTGGAGTCAGTAATATGGTAACAAGAGAACAGGTAATTGAAACAGCGAAAAAAATAATCCGCGATAATGTTCCTGAAATGTTTGGCGAGGATATACAGGAGGATACACGCCTGAACGAACAGGAAAATGTTGACTCAATGGGTTTTATTCTGGTCATCACTAAGCTGGAAGGGGAGTTTAATGCTAAAATCCCGGATGAGGAATGGGATCAGATCCGGACATTGGGAGAAATGGCGGATGCGATCATGAAGTATCTGCCTAAGGAAGAGGCATGAGCATCTGGCAGAAAGAATATCGCATTAAGACAAAAGACGTAGACATGTTTCGCAAGCTGAAACTGTCTGCGCTTCTCGAGCTTCTTCAAGAAGCCTCCATTGCCCATACGGAGGAACTCGGATTTCCAAGACAGACGACATTGGATAAAGGGTATCTTTGGGTAATCCTGCAGATGTATTTTCATATGATACAAATGCCGGTATATGATGATGTCATAACGATTGAATCCTGGCCGGGAAAGATGCAGCACATGCTCTTTCCGCGATATTACCGCATTCTGAGCAAGGGAAAAGAGGTAATGGCGGAAGGCAGCATGATGTGGACGCTTGTTGATGCAAAAGACAGAAAAGTGGCATTTCCGGAAAAACACGGTGTCATCATTCCTGAAACAGAAACCGGATATGAAGTTCCGCTGCCCAGATTGTTTGGGAAAGAGGAAACAACGCATGAAGATGTGTATACGGTTCCTTACAGCTTCTGTGATCTTAACGGACATATGAACAATACAAAGTATTTCGATATTCTGATGGATCATCTGGATGATCCCGGTAAAAGCTTTTCGGAAATTCATGCAGCGTATTCCAGCGAAGTTCTTTACAAGCAGAAAATGATACTTTCATGGATGCAGGATCAGGAACATGCATATTTTCAGATGCAAAAAGAAAAACCCTGCTTCAAAGCAAAAATCATTTACTAAAAAAAGATCACTGTACCTGAAAGGGTACAGTGATTTTCTTTTTGAGAGGTATGATAATGACGGAGGTGAAAATTTGGAAAAATCAGATTGTTTCAATTGACAGGATGAAGAAGAAGTGTAAAATAATATCTGGCAACAATTAGTTGGATTTCCAACTAATTTACAAAGGGGACTTATATGGCTGATCAAAGCAACTTTATGTTAAACCTTTCCATCCTTTATCGCAATACCCAAAAGTATTTTGATAAAATGCTGGCCAAGTATGATATAGGATCGGGACAGTTATTATTTTTACTGATTATCAATGAAAATGAAGGCATTACGATGCAGGAAGTGACGCGGATCAGCGAAGTGGATAAAGGCACGACGACAAAAAGTGTACAGAAACTCATGGAACAGGGGTACGTACAGGCGCTTGTGGATGAAAAAGATCACCGTATCAAGCGTATGCATACAACTGCGAAAGCTGCGGGAATCATCCGGGATATCTATGAAGTGCGCAATCAGTGCCGTTCCCTTCTGGCAAAAGATATGGATTTTAATGCTTTTGAAGGAATGCTGGAAAAAGCCTGTGAAAATGCCAGGGAATCATTACTGCCTGAGGCTTTGTTTGCAGATATAAAAATCGGCGGTATTCAGAAGATGACACTGCTGGATTATCCGGAACATGTTGCATGCACGATTTTTACAGCCGGCTGCAATTTCAAATGCCCGTATTGCCATAACAGGGATCTGGTATTTATTCCGGAGGATTATGAGTACTTTAATCCGAAAGATATTATGTCGTATCTGGAAAAAAGAAAAAATCTGCTGGACGGTGTTTGTATCAGCGGCGGAGAACCTTTGATCCAGGGGGAACTGAGGTCCTTTGTGAAAAGAATCAAGGATATGGGATTTCTTGTCAAGCTGGATACAAACGGCAATTATCCTGAACAGCTGACAGAGATTGTTGAATCCGGTCTGGTTGATTATGTCGCCATGGATATTAAAAACGTGAAGGAGAAATATGCGGAAACTGTCGGTATGGAAAAAAATTCATTCGACACTTCCAGAATTGAAAAATCAATTGATTTTCTTCTGAAAGGGAATATTGACTACGAGTTCCGTACAACGGTGGTCAGAGAATTCCATACAGAAGAAGATATGCAGAGAATTGCAAAGAAAATTCAGAATGCGAAACACTATTATCTGCAACAGTACATGGAATCCGGAAATGTGATCCAGCAGGGATTCCATGCCTACGACAAAAAAGAAATGGAAGGAATACTTGAAAAAGTAAGAGAATATGTTCCTTCAGCGCAATTAAGGGGTATAAAGGAGTAGTTTTATGTACAGAGTTAAGAAAAGGGATGGAAAAATCACAGAGTTTGACATTCGCAAAATTTCGGATGCCATTCGCAAGGCTTTTGATGCCTGCAACAGGGATTACAATGACAGTGTAATCGATTTTATTTCACTCAGGGTTACCAGTGATTTTGAACCTAAGATCAAAGATGGATTGATTGATGTCGAGGACATTCAGGACAGTGCCGAAAAAGTTCTCAGTGAATCCGGATACTGGGATGTTTCCAAAGCATATATCCTCTATCGTAAAAGAAGAGAGAATGTAAGAAATATCACAAATACGACTCTGGACTATAAAATGCTTGTCGATAATTATCTGAAAGCTCTCGACTGGCGTGTTAAGGAAAACAGTACGGTTACCTATTCTGTCGGCGGTCTGATCCTGTCAAACAGCGGTGCCATTACTGCCAACTACTGGCTCTCTGAAGCATATGATGATGAGATTGCGAATGCACACCGTTCCGGAGATATTCACATTCATGATCTGAGCATGCTGACAGGATATTGTGCAGGATGGTCATTAAAACAGCTGATCCAGGAAGGACTTGGCGGCATCACAGGAAAAATTACCAGTGCTCCGGCAAAACACCTGAGTACATTATGCAACCAGATGGTAAACTTCCTCGGCATCATGCAGAATGAATGGGCCGGCGCACAGGCATTCTCCAGTTTCGATACGTATCTTGCACCGTTTGTCAAAGCAGATAACCTGTCCTATAAGCAGGTAAAACAGGATATTCAGTCCTTCATCTATGGTGTTAACACACCATCCAGATGGGGTACGCAGGCTCCGTTTACAAATGTTACGCTTGACTGGACCGTTCCGAATGATCTTGCAGAACTTCCGGCAATTGTCGGAGGAAAGGAAATGGATTTCAAGTACAAAGACTGCAAAGCGGAAATGGATATGATCAATAAGGCATTCATCGAAACGATGATTGAAGGTGATGCAAACGGAAGAGGTTTCCAGTATCCGATTCCGACATATTCCATCACGAGGGATTTTGACTGGTCGGAAACAGAAAACAATAAGCTGTTATTTGAAATGACCGCAAAATACGGAACACCGTATTTCTCCAACTATATCAACAGTGATATGGAACCGAGTGATGTCCGTTCCATGTGCTGCCGTCTGCGTCTTGATCTTCGCGAACTCAGAAAAAAGAGCGGCGGTTTCTTCGGATCGGGAGAAAGCACAGGTTCTATCGGTGTCGTGACTATTAATCTGCCGAGAATTGCTTATCTTTCAAAGGATGAGAATGAATTCTATCAGAGGCTGGATAAGATTATGGATCTTTCCGCAAGAAGCCTGAAGACCAAGAGAACTGTTGTTACCAAGCTCCTGGAAGCAGGATTATACCCATATACATATCGTTATCTTGGCACCTTCAACAATCATTTCTCCACAATCGGACTGGTAGGAATGAATGAGACCGGTTTGAATGCTTCTTGGTTAAAAGCTGATCTGACGTCTGAAAAGACACAGAAGTTTGCCGTGGATGTATTGAATCATATGCGTACAAGATTATCGGATTACCAGGAAAAATACGGGGATCTCTATAATCTTGAAGCCACACCTGCAGAAAGTACTGCATATCGTCTGGCAAAGCATGATAAGGAAAAATATCCGGATATCATTACAGCCAACATGAACGGAACGCCATATTATACCAACAGTTCACATCTGCCGGTTGGTTATACCGATGATATTTTCAGCGCACTGGATGTACAGGATCAGCTTCAGACTCTGTATACTTCCGGTACTGTCTTCCATGCCTTCCTCGGAGAAAGATTAAGCGACTGGAAATCTGCCGCATTGCTGGTAAGAAAAATAGCTGAGAATTACAAGCTGCCGTATTATACGATGAGCCCGACATATTCCGTATGCCAGAAAGACGGCTACATCAATGGGGAAGTCTGGAAATGTCCGAAATGCGGCGGAGAAACAGAAGTCTATTCCCGTATTACCGGTTACTATCGTCCGGTAAAGAACTGGAATGCAGGAAAATCACAGGAGTTCAAAGACCGTCTGACATATAATGTTCAGGGAATCGGTTCAAGACCTCTGTCTGATTTCAGGGAAGAGGAGAAAAAGCCCGTTTCCGTACAGGAAAATGACCTGCCGACACAGTATCTCCTTTTCACCACAAAGACATGTCCTAATTGCAAGATGATCAAGGATCTGCTTGACAAGAAAGCTGTACCGTATAAACTGATCGATGCAGAAGAGAATATTTCCCTGACAAAGAAGTATGATATCCTGCAGGCACCTACTCTGGTTGCAGTGAATGATCTCGGAGCAGAATTATATCCGAATGCATCAAATATCATCAGATTTGTCAATGAGAAAACAAGAGCATAAAGAAGCGGCTGAGCCGTTTCTTTTTGCATCCGTGCTTTCCATGCATTACAATTAAGAAAAATGAGGTAATTCTGATGAGACTGGAAAAAATGACATGGCCGCAGGCAAAACAATATTTTGAAAAAAATAACATCGTTCTGATTCCTCTTGGATCAACAGAATGTCATGGCAGACATATGCCTCTTGGCACGGATACGCTGATCCCTGAGAAGATTCTGACATTGATTGAAGAAAAGACAGATGTAATGATTGCACCTATGATGCCTTACGGCTGTACGGATTATCTGGCACCGTTTCCGGGGACAATCAATCTCGGTCATGATGTACTGTATCAGGTCATGACAAAAATCTGTGAAAGCCTGTATGTACACGGCGCCAGGAAATTTGTTATTCTTAACGGACACGGAGGCAATATACCTGTCCTGGACAGGGTTGCGTTAGACCTGCAGAAAAAAGGAGGCATGCTCGTACAGTTAAACTGGTGGCAGATGGTCTGGAATATCGTGCCGGATTATGAAGGAAACATGCCATGGCATGGAGGGCATGGCGGAGCTGAAGAAACATCTGCGATTCTGTATATTGATGAAGCGTTGGTGGATTATAAAGAGATCCAGGATGCACCGATGAAGGATATCGGTCCCTTACAGGCTGCAGGAATGAAAAATGTTGTCTTCAAGGGTGTGGAAATTCCGATCCCTCGTTTTTCACATGATATCAGTGATAACGGCTGGTTTGGGAATGACCATCCAAGATTTTCATCGAGAAAGTGGGGCGAAGAGCTTTTGAAAGGCGTCAGTGAATATATTCTTGATTTTCTTGAAGAACTGAAGAAAGTCTGATATTTGCATATGTTATCGTGAAAATTGTTTCTGTAAACATTTGTTGACAAGATTTCAAATCGATGTAGAATTATAGGCATAAAAGCGATGAAAAGAAGAGTAGCCCGCCCGGAATTTCAAAGAGAGTCCCTGTAAGCTGAGAGGGGATAAAGGAAAGACGCGTGAAAATGGTCTTGGAGCTGCAAAGGCGATATGTAGTCTTTGCCGGATGTGTCCGTTATCACAATAGAGTATATCTGATTTAATACAGCGTACTTGAAGAGGAAACGGCTGTGAGGCTGTTTTGAAGTAAGGTGGTATCGTGCAGGCCGCACCCTTATTGGGCGTGGCCTTTTTGCTTCAAAGATTCCTTTCCAAGAAAGCGGAAAAAGGAGGAAAACAAAAATGAAAAAAACAATCAGATCTTTGACAGCCGGTGTATTGGCATTGCTTCTTGCAGGATGTTCAGGCAGTTCTGCAGCTAAAAACGATGAGAAAACAATCAAAGTAGGAGCTACTCTTGTTCCTCATGCTGAAATCTTAAATGGCATTGTCAAAGAAAAACTGCAGGAAAAGGGTTATACGCTGGAAGTCGTAGAATTCAGCGATTATGTGCAGCCGAATACCTCTCTTGAAGAGGGGGAACTGGATGCAAACTATTTCCAGACACTGGGGTATATGAATGGCCAGAATGAGGAAAGAGGACTGCATCTTGTTGCGGTAAAAGGTGTCCATATTGAACCGATGGGAATTTATTCCTCCAAGATCTCCGGACTGGATGAGCTGGAAGATGGTGCAACAATTTCTGTGCCGAATGATACCGATAATGAATCCAGGGGATTATCCCTGCTGATTGCCAACGGTCTGTTAATTGATCCGGGTACAGCTGAATATACTTCTGATCAGTTTAACGGTAACAGTGAAACCAATCCGCACAACTATGAGATCAAGCCATTGGAAGCAGGACAGCTTCCGATCCGTCTGGATGATGTTGATGCATCTGTAATCAACGGAAACTATGCTTTGGAAGCAGATCTGCCATCCAGTCATCCTGCCCTTGTCATCGAGGAATTTGATGATGAAACAGCAGTCAGACGTACAAACTTTATCGTCGTAAAAGAAGGCAGTGAAAACAGCGAAAAGATTCAGGCACTTGTAGAGGCAGTTGCTTCTTCCGATGTTGAAAACTACATTAACGAAACATATAAAGGTGCAGTCATTCCATCCTTTATTGACCCTGCTGAGTGAATTTCATAAAAAACAGTGCATAGATGTTCGGAGGCCTCCCGGCCTCTGAATATTTTGACGGAAGAAGGAGTAACAATGATCGTTTTAGAAAATGTCAGAAAGAGCTTTGGAGATCTTGAAGTACTGAAGGACATCTCCATCACAATACAGGATCATGAGATTTACGGAATCATCGGACAAAGCGGGGCAGGAAAATCAACACTTCTGCGCTGCATTAACGGTCTGGAAGATTATCAGTCCGGAAAGATTGAGGTCAATGGAACAATTGTGGATCAGAAGAATAAGCAGCAGCTGCGGCTTATACAGAAAAACATGGGCATGATTTTCCAGAATTTTAACCTGTTAAGCAGGCTGGATGTGTATGATAATGTAGCTTTGCCGATGAAATTCTGGGGCATTAAGACCAAAACACCTGAAGCAGAAAAAAAGATCCATGATCTCATTGAACTGGTAGGACTGGAAGA